>JALOKO010000407.1 GCA_025456495.1 Bryobacterales bacterium
TCAGGAAAAAGAAGATCCACTGAAAGCCCAGCAGGCTGGTGTAGCGCCAGATCTGGAACTTGTCTTTTCGGTCAAAGCCCCAGCGCTTCATGGCCTGGATGCCGAACACGGTCATCACCGCCGTGTAGAGCGTGGTGTACCAGAAGGCCCAGGGCCTGCCGCCGAAAGAGAGCGCTTCGTAGCCCCATCCGCGGTAGGGCCAGAACTCGTGTCCCGTGCCCAGCTTCGCCCCGTACACCGTGTAGCTCACCAGGAAAGCCACGCCCAACCACGAGAAACGGCAGCCCTTCCACCCGCTGTACAGCAGGCCGCCAAGCCCGCCAAGGGCCGCCAGGGCGCCCACGAGTTCCAGGCCCGCCAACCCTGCCACGCCGGTCTTGCCGCCATGGATCCAAAGACCGGCCAGCGTCAGCAAGGTGAACAGGAAGGCGACCAGGAAGTTGCCTGTCCACTCGTTTTCCAGCCGCAAGCCCAACTGCTTCAGGAAGGCTGTGGGCAATGCGGCGCCCACCAGAACGAAGGCGTGGTCGTAGTGCCGCTCCTCCACCCGCTGCGCTTTGGCGTCATTGCGCCGCAGCCGGTAACGGTCCTTCTCAAACGACACCACCTCTGACTGGAAGATCACCTCAATCCGGCCCCTGCCGATGGCCTCCTCCAGCCGTTGCTGATTGCCCTTGAAGATGCGGCGAAACGAGTCACCCCGATAGGACAGCGTCACCTGATTCTGCTCAGCCAGCGTGATGGCGGCCTCCACGGCGCTGTTGCCGCCGCCCACCACCAGAATGCGCTCTCCTGCGTACTTTTTCGGGCTGTACAGCCGGTGATAGACCCGGCAATTGTCCTCGCCTGGAACGCCCAACCAGCGGGGATTGCCGCGCTGCCCGGTGGCCAGCACCACCCTTCGCGCCACGTGCCTGCCCGTATCGGTGCTGACTGTGAAGTGCTTGTCGGCGCGCCGTTCCAGCGCGGTCACGGTTTCGCCCACGCGGACGTCCACCTTCTGCTCGGCCACAATCTGTTGCCAGCGCGCCAGCAGATCCTCCTTCGTTGATGCCTCCAGCCACAATCGCCCGGTCGCGGGCAGCGAATCCGGCTCAGCGTAGATCCACTTGCCTTCCGGGAAGTCCTCAATCGTGTTGGCGAGCTTGGACTTCTCCAGCACCCGCACGCACAGCCCCATCTCCTGCAGGCACATCGCGGCCGTCAGCCCGGAGGCCCCGGCGCCAATCACCAGCACGTCGCAGGCATCCGCGGCGGTCGCCTTGGCATCGGGCAGGGCGGAGATGTGTCGCGCCACGCGGTCGCCATGCTCCATCGCCAGCTTGATGACCGGCGCGCCCGCCAGGTCGCCTACCACGAACAGCCCGGGGACGTTGCTCTCCAGCTTTGCGTCCAGCACCGGCCGTCGCGACTCCGCGTTTGGGCTGTCCAGGATTGCCATCCCCATCGATTGCAATTGCCGCAGCATGGTTCTCCTTCAGGACTCAATCCCACAAAACGAGAGCGTCGCCACCCGGCCGACAAACCACCATCAGTGCAGTAGACTCCGCCAATAGGTGGCGGCCTTTGCAAATAGGTTATCGTCCAAGGACCAGCGCCTTCGCGCGCGCTCCGCTGAGAACAGGTACAGCTTGCCGTCCCGCACCGTGAAGCGTCGCGGATCGCAGCGCTTTACCTGGCCCGCGGCCAGCGCATAGGCGCAATAGCCCTGGAACTGGGGGAGGTATCGCTCGGGCTGCGCCTGAAACAGTTTGCGGTTGGCGTCGGAGGCGAAACGAAAGCGGGCGCCCTTGTGGTCCGCCTGGAATGCGGCGGATCCCTCGCGCGCCTTTCCGTCCTGAAAGTAGGCCACCACGTCGTATCCGCCCAAGGCCAGGCCATCGGCGTCCAGGTAGATGGGTGGCTGCGCGGCCCAGGCGCCGATCCCCATCCCAAGCACAGCCAGCAGCGCGGCCATCCGCGTCGCGATCGCCAATAGTGCCCGGCTGCGTGTTTGCGCGGATTCCTTCATACGAAGAGTGATGCCTGCCAACGGCGTGGATATTCCCGCGCCGCCAAGAGAAACGCCAGCTACTCGCGCGCGCGGTTGTACCGGCCACGGGCATCGTACCAACGGACGCGCAAGATGTCGACAAAAGCATCCAGACCGCGCATCAGGCTCACCGTGGTGCCCTCCACATTGCGCCAGCGGACGGGAACTTCCTCCACGCGGTAGCCCAGCTTGTTGGCCAGGTACAGCGCCTCCACGTCAAAGCCGAAGCCATCCAATTGCTGACGCTGGAAGATCGCGTGCGCCGCGTCGCGACGAAAGAGCTTGAAGCCGCATTGGGTATCCAGATAGGGCATGCCCGTACATATTCGCATCACCACGTTAAAGAAGCGCCCGGCAAGTTCCCGTGTACCCGCCTGATGCACCTCCACCAGGCTACGGTCCACGGCCCGCGATCCAATCGCCACCTCCGCGCCGCTTCCGCGCACGGCCGCCTCCAGTTTCCCCAACTCCTCCATCGGGGTGGATAAATCCGCATCGGTGAACAGCACCCAGTCCCCGCGGGCCTGCAACATCCCGTGACGAATGCTGTAGCCCTTGCCACGATTGCCCGGGTTGCGCAACAGCCGATAGCGAGGGTCGTGGCGCGCATGGGCTTCCACCACTCCCCCGGTGTCGTCCGCTGAGCCGTCATCCACCACCAGCACCTCAAGAAAATCCCAATCTCGCGTGGACAGATAGGCCTTCACCCTGGCGATGGTGGGGGGGAGCCGCTTCTCCTCGTTGTAAGCGGGGATGACAATGGTGAGTGAGCTTGTTCCGGGCGTGTTCACGTCTCACGTTAGGATAGCGTTTCAGGCGAGCACATCCGCGACGAACCGCGTTTCAGGCCTGCGGTCGCCCCGCTGTTTGCCTACGGCGAGGTTACCTAGTAAGTGCTAACGCCTCCCATCGCCCCATTGCTATACTAAGGGTGCATATGGCTGCCTTCAGTGATTCCCCCCAAGCCTCTGCCCCCAAAAAAGTCATCCTGCTGAAGCCCCGTGGCTTCTGTGCGGGTGTTGTGCGGGCAATTGATGTGGTGAAGCTCGCCCTGGAATTCTATCCACCGCCCATCTACGTGCTGCATGAAATCGTCCACAACAAGCACGTGGTGAACGAGTTACGCGATAGCGGCGCCGTGTTCGTGGATGCCATCGAAGAGGCGCCCATCGGCTCGCGCATCATCTTCAGCGCCCACGGCGTGTCGCCCGAGGTGCGCAACCAGGCCACTAACCGTAAGCTGAACGTCATTGACGCCACCTGCCCGCTGGTCACCAAGGTCCACATGGAGGCCATCCGCTTTGCCAAACAGGACTACTCCATCGTGCTCATCGGCCACCGCGATCACGAAGAAACCATCGGCACCATGGGCGAAGCGCCGGACCACATGCACCTGGTGAGCGACGTCTCCGATGTGGATCTCCTGCAATTGAAGGACGAATCGAAGGTGGTCTACCTCACCCAGACCACCCTCAGCCTGGACGAAACCCGCGACATCATCATCCGGTTGAAGGAGCGCTTCCCGGCCATTCAGGGGCCGCCGTCGCAGGATATCTGCTATGCCACGGAAAACCGGCAGTTGGCAGTGAAGGCGGTTGCTCCGTTATGTCAACTACTTTTGGTGGTTGGTTCGCAAAACAGCTCCAATTCCAAACGTTTGGTGGAAGTGTGCATGAATGCGGGCATCCCCTCCTACCTGGTGGACGATGCGTCTGAGCTGCAGCCGGAATGGTTGGCCGGGGTATCGACGGTGTCCATCACGGCCGGCGCCTCTGCCCCTGAGGTGCTGGTGCAGGGCGTGATCGCGCGCCTGCGTACTGAGTTTCAGTTTGGTGATGTGGAAGAAATGGAATTGAAGGACGAGGATGTCCGCTTCAGTTTGCCTCCGGAGTTGAAGATTTTCGAGCCCAAGTTGCAAACCGTCGCGAATTGAGTCAGCCATGAGTGCTATAGGTCAGGCGATTGCCACCGGCGCCACCCGGGTGAATCGGGTAATCGACCGGTCTACCCGCTTTCTGCTGAGTCTGCAGCGCCCGGAAGGCTACTGGTGGGGTGACCTGACGGCGGATACCACGCTGGAGTCCGACTACATCCTTCTTTTGCTTTGGTTGCATCCGCCGGCGTCCGGGGCGACGGTGTGGGAACCACCATGCGCGGAACGGGTAAGCAAAGCG
>JALOKO010000408.1 GCA_025456495.1 Bryobacterales bacterium
TTCGCATGAATTCGCCCCGGGGTACTACAGGAATCGTCGCAGACGGTGCACTCTGGTACCAGTGGCTTGCGGAAGTGGCCGCCGAGGCTGCCCTAGGCGAAGCTTGCTTCCAGCAACTCAGCCCCTTTTTGCCAATTGCACCCACAAAGCCCATTGGTCTGCAGTGCGTCCAAGATACGAAGCACCTCTTCCGGGTTTCGGCCTACCTGCAGATCGGTGACCATCACAAAGCGCACGATGCCCGTGGGATCGACAATGTAGACGGCACGCTGGGCGACTCCTGTGTGGGGGTCCAGAATCCCCAGGGCGCTGCTGAGTTCGCGTTTTGTGTCCGCCAGCATGGGGTAGGGAAGGTGGTACAGGTCTTCGCGATGCTGGCGCCAGGCGTGATGGACAAAGTGTGAGTCTGTACTTGCGCCCAGTAGTTGGGCTTCCCGGTCGGCAAAGTCGTCATTCAGCTTGGCAAAGCCCACCAGTTCCGTGGGGCACACGAACGTGAAGTCCATCGGCCAAAAGAAGACCACCTTCCATTGACCCGGGAAGTCGCTAGAGGACACGGTACGGAACGCGCGACGGCGATCCACATCGACACAAGCCTCCAGAGAAAACAAAGGAAATGGCTGTCCAACCCCAATCATGACGGGAAACTCCTTGCAAGTAGGCAAACGGTGGGCCCAGGCGGGCGTCCTACAGATGCTCTTCGGCAGGAAAGCGGACGGTTTGGGCAGGAAAAGTGAGGCAAGCGGGGCAGTCAGAAGTTGGCAATCGCACGGGGAAGGGTCAGGTAGGCCTTACGACTGCCCGGCTGGGCGCCCGTGTGATCCCGGCTGGGCGCCCGTGTGATCCCGGCTGGGCGCCCGTGTGATCCCGGCTGGGCGCCCGTGTGATCCCGGCTGGGCGCCCTGTGATCCCGGCTGGGCGCCCGTGTCGTCGCCGCGAGGCGCCCCTTTTTCGTTCCCCGGGGGAAACCCCACAGTAGCCCGGATCGGCCTACACAAACTCCGTGTAGGGGTTCGCGGTGAGGTCTCTTAGGCGAGCCATCTCGCGTTCAATCTGGTGAGTGACGCGGGCTTCCGAGAATTCGGCCGCCACGCGAATGGCGTTCTTGATGGCATTGGCGTTCGAACGTCCATGGCAAACAATGGTGCAGCCTTGCACGCCTAGAAGGGGAGCGCCCCCGTACTCTGAGTAATCCAGCCGCTTCTTGAAGTCAGCAAATGCGGGACGGGCCAGAACATAGCCGATCTTGCGGGTGATGGTGGCCTCCAGGGAACCACGCAAGATGTGGCGGATGGTCTCCACCAGGCCCTCACTCACCTTCAGGGCGACGTTACCGATGAAGCCGTCGCATACCACCACTTCCACATCTCCGCTGTAGAGATCGCGTCCCTCCACGTTCCCGATGAAGTTGATGGGGAGTTCCTTCAGAAGGGGGGTGGTGGCCTTAGTGAGTTCGTTGCCCTTGTGCTCTTCCTCACCAATGGAAAGAATACCCACCCGCGGCGAGGCGTACCCGAAAATCGCCCGCACGTAGATTTCTCCCATCAGTGCAAACTGCGCCAGCATGTTCGGGGTACAGTCCACGTTTGCGCCCACATCGGCCATCACAGCCGGATGGTCAGGCCCCTTGGCTGTGGGAAAGACCGAAGCCAGGGCCGGGCGTTCCACCCCAGGAATCGGACGCAGCACCATCTTGGCGGTTGCCATGACGGCGCCGGTGTTTCCCGCGGAAACCACGCCATCGGCTTCGCCATCTCGCACCAGCCGACAGGCAATCCGGATGCTGCTGTCTTTCTTGGTACGCACGGCCTTGGCCGCACTGTCGTGCATGGTAATCACTTCGCTGGCATGCACGATCTGGATGGGCAGAGAGGCGGCCCCAGGAATGGCTTTAAGCCTCTCGCGCAGGAGAGCCTCCTGGCCCACCAGGATCACCTCATGCCCGAGTTCGCGAGCAGCATCCACCGCCCCCTGCACTTCTGAGTCAGGGGCGTGGTCACCACCCATGGCGTCCACAGCAATTCGTTTCATGGCGGGCACTTAGCAGACCAATTGGGGACTTCAACCGGCAGAGCCTCAGGCTTGATCGCTGAGGCTTCCCGTTCGAAAGCCGAGGCCAGAACTAAACCTCCGCGACCTCAATCACTTCCCGGCCCTTATAGTAGCCGCAATGCGGGCAGGCGCGGTGAGGCAACTTGCGGCCACCACAATTGGGGCACTCGGTGAGGCCTTTGGCGCTCAGGAAATCGTGGGCGCGACGGGTTGAAGTGCGACGCTTGGAATGGCGTCTTTTCGGATTCGGCATCGTAGTCTCCTCACGGCGCGGATGTTCCAGAGCAACGCTCCAGTCCGAGCCAGCAATCTCGCGTGGTCAGGGGATTCAGCACCCTGAGCCGTAGGGGAAAGCGTCTTCCGCCACTTTCCCATCAGTTCCACCAAAATCGGTAACCAGCACCCGCGGCAGCCTAATCCTGCGTCGGGTCCGGTTTTGGCCGATACCCGGCCAAAGCATTCCATCGCGGGTCTCTGGATTCGGCCACCTCTCCCTGTGCCGGCAATGGATTTCGGCCACAAGCAGGCTCGCAGACCCGCCGCATCGGAAGATCCAAAAGGATCTGCTCCCGCAGCACGTCGGCCAAGTTCAAGCCGTCGTCCTGATAGAAGGCCAGGTCAATCTCCCCCGCTCCCACTTCGCGCTCGTCTTCCGTGGGGCTTGCATCCTCAGGGAGATAGGCGAGGTTGAAGGCTAGTTGCAGGGGGCGTCGAATCGCCTCCAGGCAGCGGTCACACGGATACGACACGATGGTCGACAGGGAACCGCGAACCAGAATCTCCCGGGTTGCCACGCGATAATGAACCACCCCGTCCGCCCTCACTGGCTCTTCCTGCGCGAAGGGGTCGCCAGGCAAGGCAAGGGCGCCGGGTTTGATCTCCAGATGAAACGCAAAGTCCCGTATTTGGAGATCGCTGATTCTGACAAACATTGCGGACAACGCCGAAGGACAGGCCCAGTCTTTTAGTATACGGGACTTTCCCCCTCTCCGCTTGCCTGCAATCCGGCTGCTCCTTCGCTCCTCATCCAGCAAGGGGTGGGTGTTTCGGTGGGCGCCGGGCGCGCTAGCCAGCCTGCAAGGGAAGAAGCGCCTAACGCAACTGCAAAACCGTTGAGCCCAGCAGGTACATCATCGTAGGGATAATCACCAACGCAATGAGGTCCAGCGCGGTCCCGGCTTTGAACATTCTGGGTACGGTAATCCAACCGCTGGAGAACACAATAGCGTTCGGTGGCGTGGCCACAGGCAGCATGAAGGCGAACGAGGCGATGATGGTGGCAGGAATCATCAACAAATAGGGGTGGACGTCCAATTGCGTGGCGGCTTCAGCCAGGATGGGCATCAGCATCAGGACGGTGGCCACGTTGGAGGTCATCTCCGTCATCAGCACCGCAAACACGCAAGCGATGGGGAACAACACCCAGACGGGCAGCCCCTTCAACGCGCTGATGCCGCCACCAATCCAGGCAGCAAGCCCGGAAACCTCCAGGCCTTGGGCAAGCGCGAATCCGCCACCAAACAGCAGCACCACCCCCCACGGTACGCCGTGCTGGATGGTGTTCCAATCAATCAGGACCCGTCGCTCCGCGGGCGATTCGTTGTCCTTGCGCCCCGCGGGCCAGACGCAAAGGACGATGGCGAACAGCATGGCCACGGTGGCGTCGTGAATGAAATCCGGATAGGGAAGCCAGTTGCTCCAACCCGGAAGGCGGAACGAACCCACGACGATGTCCTCACGAAAGATCCACAGCAAGGCGGTCGCGCTGCCCACCAGCAGGACACGCTTTTCCTGCGGCTTCATAGGCCCCAGGGCTGCCAGTTCCTGTTCAATCACGTTGCTGCTGGCTCCAAACTGGATGCGCGAAATCGGGATTTCGGCGCCATAGCGGCAGAGATACCACCAGGTGATGGGCAGAAATACCACCACCAGCGGGAAGCCGATCAGCAACCAATCCAGGAACGTGATGGGCTGCAAGTCAGGAAAACGCTGGCTGGCGAATCCGACAAAGGCGACGTTGGTGGGCGTGCCGATCAGCGTGCCCACTCCCCCGATGCTGGCCGCGTATGCAACTCCCAGCAGGAGGACGGAACCGAAAGCGCTGCGGACCAAGCTGGCGGCACGCGAAGGGTCAACGCCCTTCACCGTGGTTGCGCGTTGGTGCCAATCTGACGAATGGTGAGCAGGGCTATGCGCTTGTGAAGGTCCCAGCGCTCCATCGCCAGTGCGATGACGAAGCCCCCCACGTAGAGATACACCAGATGATTGGAATAGTTTGCCGCCACTGGCTGGCTCTTCATGATTCCCAACAAAGGGAATAAGGCCAGGGGAAGCAGGGCCGTAACCGCAATGTGGACGGCGTCGGTGATCCACCAGATGGCCATCAGGGCAGCTACTGCCGCCATGCGCATCCCCACGGGGTTCAGGCCTTCCGGTGGGGGGATGACCAACAGAAGCAGGAAGGCGGCTAAGCCCACCCATAGGCCAATCGTCTTGATGTTCAATCTGACGCTAAGCCTATGGAATTTCGCCGACGGCTGTCAAGGAGCAACCGTGGGCAACCGTGGGCAACCGTGGGCAGCCGTGGGGGCAGGCAGCCCGGGGGCATGCGGCGCTTCCGCAGTTCGTGTGAACCGGACCGGTGTGGCGTGCATCTGGGAGACATGCGTTCCGCGCCACCCGGGAAACGTCGTACCATAGCGGGCATGCATGGCTGGCGGCGATGGTTCGTGCTGGCGATCTTCCTGGGGGCACTGGCGGCGTTGCTGGCTGGGGCGACCTTCCCGCAGGCCCAGTTCCTGCCGCTCCAATTGCAACTGGCGCAGTGGTTCGGTGAAGGGCGGCGTTCCCCCGCCGTTGGAGATAGCGGACGCC
>JALOKO010000409.1 GCA_025456495.1 Bryobacterales bacterium
GGGCCGCACAGTTTCGGGGCCGCTCTCCTCAGTCCCCCAACTCGTCGAGCCCGCAGCGCGAGGCCCGCACCTCCGGGCACCGCCTCCACCCATCCGGACTCCGATCCCCGGCAGTTCTCCCGTCCGCACGATCCGGTGCCAGGAACCCTGCCCAACCAGGCGCCTACGCCCCCCCCCCATCCTCGCCCCGCCGGATCCACGGGGCGATTTGCGCAGGCGTCGCTCCCATCCGAAGCAGCAAGCCAACCAGCCTTCCCCCGGCCTGCAGGGTACCTGCTGCGGAGCTCCGGGGGAAGCCGCGCCCCAACAGCACCGCGGACCCCTAGGCAAGTCAGCCCCGCGCAGCGAGACCGAACCAAGCCCGGAGGGCGCCTCGCTAAGGAACGCCCCGCAGCGTAAGCCCGGGGAGCGGACCGCCTCGCGCCAGCGAGTTCATGGAACATGGCCCCGTTTGGCCGTGTGACTCCGAACACCGCGCGCCCCATCGTACCGCCTCCGCTGCCGCCGGCTTGGCCCCCAGCCAAAACAGTCAGGGACATGTGTGGACTTGCGGCCTTGCGTGGCGGCCCAGTGTGACAGATGCGACGGCTGGTTCAGAGGCGATCGTGTCGATCGGGTTTGCGCGAGTTCGTTCCGTTCTCCCGTCCGCAGCCCTCCGGGAATTCTCACAAATACAGACAGACACCGCATCCCCAATCCCTCCCTCACTGCAGTTGCCGTCGATTCTCGCCGATCTGTTCCTGCGCGATGTCGATTTCGTGAGAATTTCGCCGCCCTCGGCCCACTATTCCCGTATGGCTAGTCAATCGCAGGAAGGGTCCGGTGAACCGCAGGCAGGGTCCGGTGAACCGCAGGCAGGGTCCGGTGAACCGCAAGCATCATCCGTCAAGTCGAAAGCAGGATCTGTGACGCCGCACGCGCTGCAACAGGAGATCCTGGCATTCCTGGCCACCTGCGCGGCTCCCGCCGTCCTTGAGCCTGGCGACGAGATTCTCCCCCTCGCCGATGGAGGCTACTCCCTGGATTGCGATGCCGAGGGTCTGCTGTTGGAGTGCTGGTGTGAATCCCGGTCTCTGCGCCGCCGCATCGTGGCCATTCGCAAGCGCGCCAGGAGCCGCCTGGAACTGGACGCCGAACGGTTCCCTCGCCGTCGTTGCTCACTCAGCCTCATCGATACCCAGGCCCACAGCGCCGCCCGTTTCGATACCGAATCCGCGCGAGGCGTCGCCCGGGAAGAACTCCGTCGCTGGTGTGAACGCTTTCATCCTGGATGGCGCATGGAGGCGCTCAGCGCCGCGCCCGATCTGCAGCACTCCCTCTCCCCGCGTTTCCCGCGCGCCCTGCTGCATCGTGGCTCAGACGCGGTGGCTGCCATCGCCGCCCCCATGCTTGCGGCTGGGCAGCCATCCCCGGATGTCGCCGACATCTTCACCTTCGGACTGATCTGGCTGCAGCACTGTCGGCAGCGATGGCCGGAGCATCAGGTGCGTACCCTGCTGCTGTTCGTTCCCGAGCCCGCTGCCTCTGGCGTCGCCTTGCGCCTCATCGCATGCAATCACGCCAAGGTCCGCTACCGGCTGATTGCCGTCTCCGCCGAAGGCGCGCTCCGTGAGCTTGCTCCCCGTTCGTGGGGTAATCTGGCGACGGAACTCGCCACCGGCAGCGCATCGCCTCCGCATCCGCGTGCCCTCAGCCTCTTCCAGCAGGTGGCGCAATCCGGCCTTGCCCACTGTGTCCAGGATCTCCACGGCCAGCTCAGCCTGGAGGTGCGCGGCCTGCCCATCGCCCGCGCGGTTGGCGATGAGATCCGCGTCGGCCTCAAGCTGCGGCGCACCCCGCATACCCCCTCCGTCGCCGCCCTGCTACGGTTAACCCACCGCGTGGCGCGCCTGCGCTCGCCCGAATCCGTCGCCCCCCATCACGCCCTCTACGGCCTCTATCCGGAACGCTGGTTAGAGAGCCAGATCCGCGCCCATATTTCCGCCATTGATCCCACCATCCAGCCCGCCACGCTACGCAGGCAGGTAACCGGAGCCATTGGCGCTCAGCCCACCCGCACTGATCTTTTGGCGCTGGACGACTTCGGCCGTCTGGTGATTCTTGAGGTGAAGGCCACCGAGGATATCCACCTCCCCGCCCAAGCCCTGGATTACTACTCCCGGCTGAAATTGCAGTTGGAGCGTGGCGATCTGCAAGCGGCAGGGCTCTTCCCCGGCTATGCCATCCACCCCCAACCTCCCAGGATCCTGCTGATTGCGCCGGCGCTTAGCTTTCACCCCACCAATGAAACGGTGCTTTCTTTTCTGGAGTCCACCATTCAGGTCCGTCAGGTAGGCATCGCGCTAGAATGGCGGAAACAGGTGCGGGTCGTGTTTCAGCATGTGTTCACCGATGCCGCGCCGGGAGGAACACCTCGTTGGCCACCAATCTCTTTCAGCAAATCCGTAAAGCGCTCACCACGTTAAACCCCACGGAGGTGCGTGAGATCGCGCATCGCCCCGCCCGCATCGTGCTGCACGCAACCACTGAGCAGGCCTTCCTGGAGATGGAGCGCTTCTTCGTGCCGCCAGACCTCTCTGAGCGTCGGCGCGCCGCCGTTCTGGGCAGCCTGTTTCGCGCTGGCAACCCCCAAGCCCCGGTTGGCCCCGAAGTGGAGATCTTTGAACAAGGCCTGATGCCCTCAGAACGCGGATTCCCCTTCTATTCCTACGACCCGCGCGATACCGTACTGGAAATTCTGGACGCCCGCCCGGAACTCGATCTGGCGTTGGCCCGCAATTTTGCCCCGTTCCGTGAGCCAGTCGTTGATCGGCTCATCCACAAGATTTCCTCTGAGAACGGTTGGTTCAGCGTCATGACCGCACTGCCTAACATGGTTCCCAGCGCCATCATGATTCCCTGGGCGGTGGGCGAGTTTGCTTCCGATACCGCCATCATCACCGCGAATCAGATCCGCCTGCTGTTTCTGATTGCCGCTGCTAGTGGCGCGGCAGTGGGTTACCAGGAACAAAAGAGCCAGATCGCCTCAGTGATTGCGGCCGCCTTTGGCTGGAGGGCGATTGCGCGCCAGGCTGTGGGGAAGATCCCCATGGGCGGTGGCATTGTTCCGAAGGCCGCCATCGCCTATGCCGGCACCTGGGTGGTGGGCCGCAGCTTCGAACGCTTTCACCGCATCGGTTACGGCTACACCGAAATTGAACGCAAACGCGCCTTCCAACAGGCGTTTGAGCGGGGCAAACAGGTGATGGCGCAGTTTCTCCGCAAGCAAAAGGATGCACCCGCCCCGGCCAGTGCTGGCTCTGCTACTTCCCCGCCAGAGTACGACGAAGAGGTGGCGCGTCAGGTGGTGCTGCGCGCGAAGCAGTAATCGGGCTCCGCCGCCCGCCCCCGGTGACCCCTGCGTCATGGCGAACCCAGTGTCATGGTGAACCCAGTGTCATGGCAACCTGAGCCATTCGCGGTAGGCAAACTCGCTAGACTAGGTAGCAGCGTTCCATCGCCCGGAGGTTGAATTGAATCTGCACCGCGTCGCGTTTCTCCCCCGCCTGCAGCGGTCCGGCGTTGTGGTGTTGCAATTCCTGGCGCTGCTCACGCTGCCCTGCGGCTTGTTTGCCGATGTCATCACCTTCACCAACGGGGCGGTGGTGCGGGGTACCTTCCTGGGTGGCGACGCACGCAGCGTCCGGCTGGAAGTGAACAATCAGGTGCAGACCTACCCCATTTCCCAGGTGGCCAGCATCGTCTTTGGGGATGGTGCCCCGCAGGCTGCGGCCGCTGCCGCACCCATGGCTCCCCAGGCCCAGCTACAAGCGCCGCAGGTGCAGGCCCCGCAAGTACAAGCTCCCCAGATACAAGCTCCCCAGATGCAAGCTCCCGCCGTACAGGCGCCTCAGGTCCAAGCGCCCCAAGTGCAGGCGCCTCAGCTCCAAGCGCCACAGGTGCAGGCGCCGCAGAAGGGGAAGCGTGGTTTGTTTGGGCGCAAGAAGGCTCCAGAAGCCCCCAAGGCTCCACAGGTCCAGGCCCCGGCCGTACAAGCGCCCCAAATTCAAGCCCCGGCCGTACAAGCCCCGCAGATTCAAGCCCCGGCCGTACAAGCCCCGCAGATTCAAGCTCCGGCCGTACAGGCCCCGCAGATTCAAGCTCCCGCCGTACAGGCCCCCGCAGTCCAAGTTCCCCAGCCCCCCAGACCCCCCCAGCCCCT
>JALOKO010000410.1 GCA_025456495.1 Bryobacterales bacterium
AGGCGTACTTTGCCTTCTACGATGCAGTGAACAAAGGTGACGTGAAGGCCATGGCGGTGTTGATGCAACCGGAACGGGCGAAGATGATGATGAACGATCCGGACATCAAGGAAAGTCTGAAGATGTTGAAGGAGTTCATGGCGAAAGATGTGAAGGCGCTGCGGGTGCAGGTGAATGGCGACCAAGCGGAGCTGCTGGTGATGGGCACGATGTTTGATGAGCCAGGCAAGATGGGGACGGTCGAGTTCCAGCAGGTGAACGGGAAGTGGCTGATGGGCCGCGAGCGATGGGGGCAAACCGACTAGCGAATCCCATTCCGATGGACCGTGGCGGCAAAGTGGACCTGGGGCCGGTGTGCGGGAGCAATGATTCAGGCGCCCGGATGCAGGTTATGGCGCAGGTTATGGCGCAGCTTGGGCGGGAACTGAGCTAACCTTTGTAGGATGACTAAGCGTCCGAAACCCCAAGATGTTTCCAAGTCCATGCCCTCGGCGGAGATTCGGCGAAATCCAGCCTGGTGGGGCACCGAGGATTGGACTGCCGTGTGGGTGGGCGGCGCGTTCCTGGCGGCCATTTTGTTGGGCTATCGCCCAACATTGCCATCCCTGAAGTGGTCTGCCCTGGCGGATGTGGGCAAGGTGTTCGCGGCGGACAATCTGCTGAGCTGGCTGGGTGTGGGCGCGGTGATGCTGGTGTTCGCACTGGCTGGCGCGGTGCTGCAGCGTACGTCGCTGACAAAGCTGGCGATGGGCTTTCCGGTGGTCTTTGCGCTGTCCGTGCTGGCGCAATGGCTGGCGGGCAACGGCGTGGCCAACTACTGGGGCATTGAGTATGTGATTTTCTCGTTGTTGCTAGGGCTGCTGATCAGCAACACGGTGGGCACTCCCGGGTGGTTGATGCATGCCGTGCGGACGGAGTACTTCATCAAGACCGGCCTGGTCATGATGGGAGCCACCATCCTATTCGGTGAAATCATGCAAGCCGGGGCACTGGGGGTAGTGCAATCGGTGGGTGTGGTGGTGGTGGTTTGGTACGTTGCTTTCTGGATCTGTAAGCGCTTCCGGCTGGATGATGAGTTCGCGGTGATGCTGGCCAGTGCGGTGTCGATCTGTGGCGTTTCGGCGGCCATTGCCACTTGTGGCGCCATTCAGGGCGACAAGAAGAAGCTTAGCTACGTCACCTCCATCGTGTTGATTGTCGCGGCTCCGATGATTATCGTGCAGCCGTGGATCGCCAGGGCGTTGGCCATGCCGGATGCGGTGGCTGGCGCCTGGATGGGCGGGACGTTGGATACCACGGGCTCAGTGGTTGCAGCGGCTGCCCTCATCAGTGAGAACGCGATGAAGGTGGGTACCATCGTCAAGTTTTCGCAGAACGTCCTGATTGGGTTTGCGGCCTTCGCGTTGAGCGTATGGTGGACCCTGCGGAATAAGGGTGCCGGCGAGCGACCCACAGCGGGCGTCATCTGGGAGCGTTTCCCGAAGTTTGTGCTGGGCTTCATCGTAGCGTCGCTGGTGTTCTCGTTCCTGCTGGGGGACGGTGTGATTGGCGACACCAAGAAGGTGGTAAGCGGCCTGCGTACGATGTGGTTTTCCATTGCCTTCGTCTGCATTGGTTTGGAGACCAATTTCCGTGAGTTCCTAAAGATGGAAGAGGGGCGGCCCTTTTTTGCGTTTCTGGGCGCGCAAGGCTTCAATCTGGTGTGGACCTATCTGCTGGCGTGGCTGGTGTTTGGCGGCATCTTGTGGGCCAGCCCGATGTAGGAAGTCCGGTTATGCTTGGTTTGCGGGGAAGCGGCAAGGCCGTGAGGCCAGTAGCCGTTACACTGAAGAAATGCTGCAAAGTCCGGACTCCACGGAGATCTACCGCGAATTGCAGAAGATCGCTGCCATCCATTTGAGGCGTTCTTCGGCTGAGGCCAGCATCCAGCCTACGCAATTGGTGCATGAGGCTTGGCTGCGGCTGCATGACCGGGGCTGGAAAAGCCGGACACATTTCCTGGCACTTGCCTCGCGGACCATGCGGATGGTGCTGATTGATGCCATCCGGGCCAGGATGTCGGAAAAGCGCGCGGGGAATCGGCGTCGCGTGACCTGGAGCGCCAACCTGGAACTCGCCGGCCCTAACCTTCCCATTGAGAGCGTGATTGCCCTGGACACTGCGCTGAACGCGCTGGCGGAAAAGGACGAACGGAAGGCAAGAGTTGTAGAATTGCGCTTCTTCGGTGGGCTGACTTTCCCTGAGATTGCTGAGACGCTGGACATCGCGGAGATCACGGCCAAGCGGGATTGGGAATTTGCGCGTACCTGGTTGTTCGCGCAGCTTTCGCACGAATCGTCCGACGCAATCGCGGATTCGTGAACAAGCGCGGTTAGCGGCAATCCTCCAGCAGCTTATCCATCTTGTCGGCTACGCTGCGAGAGGGGTCGCCGTCGGGAACCAGGCCAAACATGGCGCGGGCCTCGCGTGCCAGGCTGCATGCCTGCCGGGGCTGACCCGCTTGCTGAAAGGTAAGGGCAAGGTCCGATTTGGCGAAGATCACCTCAGCGATGGCATAGGTGTTCCTGGGATCGCGCTTCCAGATCCGGGTGGCTGCCTCCAGCGCCTGCTGACCGTGGGAGATGGCTTCCGGCGCTTTGGGCCATGCCCGATACGCGATGCCCAGGCGGTTCAGGGAAGACGTCACACGGAGTGCGGCCACTGCATTTTGCGGGTCCTCGGCGGCGATCTCGCGACGCAGGTCCAGCGCGCGATACAGCAAGGCAACGGCTTCAGCGTGACGCTGCGAACGCAGCAGATTGAGGGCCAGCGAAATGGAGCTGCCCGCCACGTGAACGCGCGCCGCACGGGGGTTGCTTGCATAGCGCTGCTGGTGAATCCGCAATGCCTCGCGGGCGTGCAACTCTGATCGTTTGAATTTTTTGCGCCGCCAGTATTCATTGGCCAGCCACTGATGGCTTTCGGCCACCCGTTGCTGGCGCATACTGTCTCCGGGGTCCTGCTGCAGCAGGGTCTGGCGCAGATCCAGGGCGCGATGAAACAGGGGCGCTGCTTTCTCAGCGAACTCGGTGCGGCTGTAAATATCACCCAGCAAGCGGGCGACGTAGGCCAGGCGTTCCAGTTGGCGGGGATCTTGTGGATCCTCGCGCGCGAGGCGTTCGGCCCAGGGCACGGCTTCCTCGCCCAGCGGGATGGCTTTGGAAACGTCCCCGCGGGTGACATAGGCACTGGCTGCCGCAGTCAGGCCGTCCACCAGGGTGACGATGGCCGGAATGCGCTGGCCGGAGCGGGACGCAAGAGGGCGCGCGATTTCGACGGCGCGCAGGGCATGGGCCAGCGAATCTTCAGACCGTCCCAGACTGGCTCCGCTGAGGTCTCTGCCTTCGATATCGGAAAGCCTGAGGTAGCCCTCCGCGAGGTCAAGCCGCACATCGTCGCTGGCCCAGGTGTCAGCGGCCAAGGTGTCCAGGTAGTGGACGCTGCGGTCAACGATTCCTTTGCGGACCTCAAGGGAACCGGGCAGAGCGCGGATCTCGTCGTGGACTTCAAACAGCATGGCGCGCGCGAGTTCGCGAACCTGACTGAAGCGCTGCTCAGCGCGATGCTGTTGCCAGCGCGCCAGGGCGAGGGCGCATACCAGACTCAGCGCGGCCAGCGTCACGGCGGAAACAGCAAGGCGGTGACGACGGATGAACATGCCGGCGCGATAGCGCAAGGTGGGTTCGCGCGCATCAATGGGCAGCCCCTGCAGATAGCGCTGGACATCGCGTGCGAGAGCGGCGGCGGATTCGTAACGCTGAGATGGGTCAGTTCGCAGGGCCTTTCCCGCGATGGCCGCCAAGTCACCTTGCAGAGGAAGATCGCGAATGGCAAGGCGTGCGGTGTCCACCATCTCTTCCATGCTGAGGCCGGTGAGCAGGCGCGGTGGCCGCCCGCCTAGCAGGTGGCACAAGACGACGCCCAACGAATAGACATCCGTGGAGGTGGTGACCGGCTTCCCAAGTAACTGCTCCGGGCTGGCGTAGTTGGGGCTGAAGGCGCGCACTCCCTGAGTCTGGTCGCCGTCGGTGAGGGGGTCCAGCATCTTGGCGATGCCGAAGTCAAGCAACTTCACCTGACCTTCAGTGGTGACGAGGATGTTGTCCGGCTTCAGGTCGCGGTGAACCACCAGGGCGCGGTGG
>JALOKO010000032.1 GCA_025456495.1 Bryobacterales bacterium
GCAAGAAACCCACGAAAATAAGGATTCATGGAGTCCCCTTTCCGTAGTCATGCTAGCAGAGATTCATGCTTTTGACACGGAAATTTACAGTGAAACGGAAGATATGAAAAACGGCAGAGAGGAATACAGAAAACGATATCGGATGCGCACATCGCATTTAGCCGTGATGAAGTGGACGGGCCATTCGTTAAGCACGGATAGTCGATTGACCATGTCTACCATTAGCCTTCGAACTGTTTACGAAAGTTACGGAATTCTTCACGGAGTTCGGCGAGTTCCGCGCGGAGGGCCTCCACCTCAGCACGGATGGTGGAGGCGGTTGCGCCGTCGGAAGGGCTTCGGGGAGATTCGGATTGAGGGATGGCGTCCGCGCCGCACAGGAGGTGTGCGAAGCGAGGCTCTTTCGTGCCCGGAAGGCGCTCAAGTTCGGTCACCAGGCGCCTGCCGACGTGGTCACTCAATTCACGAATGGTATCGGCTACCTCGTCGAGGCTGGCGAATTCGTGCATGCGGTCAGTACGGCCACGGATTTCCCCTACCGTTTGCGGGCCACGCAGCATGAGCACCGTGAGAACTGCTGTTTGCGGCGGATTGAGACGAAACATGAATGGAAGGTCATGTTTATACTTGGGAACCCGGTGCTCGGCGCCGCTGACGACTCGCGCAAACCCACGTTCCTTCAGACCCTGAATGGCCAATTGGATGGTGTCCTGGGAGTAGTTCACCACGGGGTCCCGGCTGGTCTTCTGGTTACAGGCGGCCAGGAGAGCATTCATCGTGAGTGGATAGTTTTCCGGCGTGGTGAGCTCCTTTTCCACCAGGCAGGCCAGCACACGCACCTCTTCAGGGGTGAAAAGAACAGGGGATTCCATGCACTCCCAATGTAACAAGGGCGGCGCCGCCGGATGAAGGCTGCGGGCGATGCCGCCGCATGAGTTGCAGGGGCAACGGCAGTTGGGGGAAGGCGAGGGGGGAACACGGGTGGAGGCGCCGTTGGAGAGAATGAACATTCGACGATTCGATTGCGTAACCTTGAGTGAGAGAAACGGCAATGCCCTATTGCAGCCAATGCGGAAATCTGGTGGGTGAACTGGACGCCTACTGCAGCCGATGTGGCGCACGGCAACCGGCGCCGGCGCCGACACAATTCCCACCAGCGTCGGAGATGGTCTCAGACCGCACCAGCTGTGTGTTGTGCTATTTCCCATTTGTGGGATGGGTGGCGTCTATCATTGTGCTGGCGGCGAGCCGCTACCGGGACAATCGCGTGGTGCGCTTTCACGCCTTCCAAGGTCTGTACCTGTTCGTGACCTGGCTGGTGGTGGACCGGGTGCTGCAGCCGCTGTTGTCGATGATGCTGTTTCAGCATCTGGCGCATGGCGGACTGGCGCTGCCCGGGATTGGCTTTTCCGGGTTGGTGAATGCGTTGGAGCTGGCCATCCTTGTGATTAGCATTGTGATGATGTTTCGGGTGAACGAACGCGAAGTGACGCGGCTGCCCTTTGTGGGCGAGCTGGCGGAGAAATCGCTGTAGGGGGAAGCCCGACGCCTGGAGAGGCGCATGCCGGGACGCGGAAGTCCTGACGCAAGGGACCCTCCCCCGCCATCCGATGGAAGGGATAGGCGGGTGGAATGGGGTGGCCGATGGAGACAAGCGCGGCGCGGATACTGGTGACCGGTCCAACGGGGTATGTGGGCGGGCGGCTGCTGCGCCTGCTGTTGGGGCGGGGGCTGCGGGTGCGGGCGATGGCGCGGACGCCACGGAATCTGGAGGCGCCGGCGCGGGAAGGGCTGGAGGTGGTTCAGGGCGACGTGTTCGCGCCGGAAACCCTGCGCGCGGCCCTGGAGGGGGTAGACGTGGCGTTCTACCTGATCCACTCCATGGGGGCTGGGGAGGAATTCGCCGAACGCGATGCGCAGGCGGCGCGGCATTTCGCTGAGGCGGCGGCAGAGGCGGGGATCCGCAAAATCGTGTACCTGGGGGGACTGGGGGATGAGCGGGCTGCCCTGTCGCGGCACCTCGCCAGCCGTCAGGAAGTGGGCGAGGTGCTGGCGTCCACCGGGGTGCCGGTTCTGGAATTCCGGGCCTCCATCATTATCGGGTCCGGCAGCCTTTCCTTTGAGATTGTGCGTGCGTTGACGGAGCGGTTGCCGGTGATGGTGGCTCCTCGTTGGGTACACACCCCTGCGCAGCCGATCGCCATCGAGGACGTGCTGGCCTACCTGAGCTTTGCGATGGATACCCCGTGTGTGGGGCATCAGATTTACGAGATTGGCGGGTCAGACGTGGTGAGCTACGGGGACCTGCTGCGGGAATATGCCAGGCTGCGGGGGTTGAGGCGCTACCTGTTGCCGGTGCCGTTTCTGAGTCCGGCGCTATCGAGCTGGTGGCTGGTGCTGGTGACTCCGGCGAATGCGCTGGTGGGGCGAAAGCTGATTGATGGGGTACGGGTGGCCACGCGGGTGACCAGCACGCGGGCGCTGGAGACCTTCCCGGTGCGCCCCATGAGCATCCGCCAGGCGATGGAGCGGGCGCTGGTGTTTGAGGATCGGCAGTTTGCCGAGACCCGCTGGACGGACGCCCTTTCGGCGGCAAGGGAAACCAGCTATGGGGGCCAGCAGTTCGGTTCCCGCATCATCGATTCCCAGGAGCTTTTTGTGGGCGTCCGGCCGGAAAGCGCCTTCGCGCCGATCCGACGGATTGGCGGGGACAGCGGGTGGTATTACGGCACCTTCCTTTGGCGGATTCGGGGGTTGATGGACGAAATCGCGGGCGGGGTGGGGCTGCGTCGCGGACGGAAGTCGGTGGACTACCTGGCCGTTGGGGAGACGCTGGACTGGTGGCGGGTGGAGGAACTGGAACCGGACCGCCGCTTGCGACTGCGGGCGGAAATGCTGGTGCCCGGGCGGGCGTGGCTGGAGTTTGAGGTGCGGCCGGAGGCGGCGGGTTCCACCATCCGGCAAACGGCGATCTTCGATCCGAAGGGCATCCTGGGCCTGGCCTACTGGTATGTGCTGTACCCGATTCACAAGCTGATGTTCCGGGGAATGCTGCGCCAGATTGCGTTTCGCGCGCAGCAATGGGAGAGGGCGGCGGCGATGAAGGGCCTGCCCGCCGGAAGCTAGCGGAGGCCGCGGCGGGAAGACACCGGAAACGGTGAGGGGTTGGGAAACGTCCTGCATCCGTCAGTGGCCCAAGAGTGCGGCAGGCGACCAGAAACGCGGCAGGCACATCGAGGGCGAACCGTGAGAGCATACAGCAAGTGAGGGAACTCGCAATGACATGGATGCATGAACGCGTGTGGATGGTGAAGCTGCTGGGGGTATGGGCGGTGGCTGGGATGCTGATGGCCCCGTGCGCGCTTGGCCAGCAGGCAAAGACGCAGAAGCTGGCCCCGTACTACCCCACGCCGCACAGCGTGGTGGAGAAGATGCTGGAAATGGCTGAGGTGAAGGCTTCAGACACCGTCTATGACCTCGGCAGCGGCGACGGACGCATTGTGGTTGCGGCGGCGGAAAAGTTCGGCGCTACGGCGGTGGGGGTGGAATTCGACGAGTCCCTGGTGACCCAGAGCCGCATGACCATCAAGCGTAAGGGCCTGGAGCAGAAGGCGCGCATCATTGCCGGGGACATGATGGTGCAGGACTACTCCCCGGCGACGGTGGTGACTGTCTACCTGCTGCCCACCTCCAACGAGAAGATGCTGCCTATCCTGCAGAAGCAACTGAAGCCGGGTACGCGGATGGTGTGCCACGATTTCGAGTTCCACCAGTTGACGCCGGTGAAGACGATCAACGTGGAAGACGACGGAGAGGGACGGAGCCACACGTTGTTTCTGTATGTCCTGAAATAGGTTTCTGTGGGTACCGAAACGGGCGAATGCCGCCCGCGAGCCGCTGCGGTGGATGTGAGGGCAGCCGCGAGCCGCAGCGGATGGAAATCGAGGTGACCAAACATCAAAAGGGCCGCCTTCCTCCAGGAGGGGCGGCCCTTTTTGAATGTCGCTGGGAAGCCTGACGAAACAAGACATCGCCAGTCAGGCTAGATCGAACGCAACCCTTGCCCGAGTGGCCATGGGGATGCGCGCCTAGAAGAGCGGCCTACTGAGAGGCGCCAACGTGATTCAGAATCACGTCTTCCATCTGGTCTTTCAGGTGCAGCTTCAACTTCTTCAGGCGGACTTCTTCCACCTGCTCTTCCTCGGTTAGAAACGCGCGGGAGGCCAGATCGTTCAGGCGCTCTTCGTACGCATGGTGCTCTTCCGCCATACGGCGGAATTCTTCGTTGGTCTCGATCAATCGATCTTTGAGTTCGTCGTGGAGTTTAGTTTCCATGTACGGGATCCTCCGCGGAGTTTATTGATATTGCTGCTTGCCCGCGGCGCTCCGTCGCCGGGAAAAGCACGGGATTTCTCCCGGTTACCTAGGACATTACCACGCCGTGCAGCCCATGACAATAGCGTCTTCACCGGAATCGGAATAGTACCTGGGGCGCGTGCCCAGGCGGGAAAACCCTATCTTTTCATAGAGATGAATGGCTGAAGCGTTGGACTGACGGACTTCCAAAAACCAGTTTCCCGGCGAAAAAAGAAACAATCGTCTGATTAACGCTTCGGCGAGGCCACGGCGGCGGAAAGCGGAGTGGACGGCGATGTTCAGCAACTCGGCCTCGCCGGGCGCCAGCACGCGGGCCAAGGCGGCGGCGGCCAGAAAGCCTTGTGCGCCAGAGGGCGGCAGGGCCACCAGAAGCGGGTAGTCCGCCAACGCGGCTGCCTTCCAGGGCGTGGCCTGGGGGCAGGCAGCAAAGAGGGCCTCAACCAGGGGCAGATGGGCGGCGGCAGCGTTCCGGATCTCAACACCGTCGATGCTGGGGCCTGGCTGCATCATGGGAGTGCATCCGGGGCTGGCGGGTTGGCGGGGACCGGTTGCAGCCGCCCGGTGAGCGCAATCACCAGGCACGCCAGCAGTGCGGTGGGCGCGGTCAACAGGCAAACCAGCCCGAAGCCGGAATCCTGAACCAGCTTCCCAATCCAGGGAGAGATGAAGAACTGGAGGACGCCATAGGCGGCAGTCAACAACGATACCGCGAAGGCAACGGACTGGCTGGGGAAGAGGTCCAACGGCATGGAGTAGAGGTTGACGCTGAAGGCGACCGTCCAGAAACAGGCCATGCAGATGACGGCCATGGCGAGTTCCGGGGTGGGCGCGTAGGGAACAGCAGCGTTGCAGAGGATGAGCACGGAGGCCAGCCAGCAGATGCGCATCCGTCCGCGGAAGGCAAGGGCGGGGTCACGGATCCACCACCAGGCCAGCAATCCGCCACTGATGCCGCCGAGGGTGAGAAACAGCGGGGGGAGGCCGGCCAGCCACTGTGTTTGCTCCAGGGCCAGTCCGTGACGGCGCACCAGGAAGACGGTGGTCCAATTCAGCCAGAGCGAATAGACGGTCATGCACAGGATGTTGGCCAGGAACAGCCCGAGCATGCGGGGGTCGCGGAGGATGGCGCGGGCGTTGGCGGCGCCAGCGGGCGCGGGCAGATCGGGAACGGTGGGGGGCAGTCGCCGCGCGGTGAAACGCCAGAGGGGAATCCAGAGAAAGCCCAAGACACCGGCGACGACAAAGGAGTAGCGCCAGTGCGAGTGCAGTGCGAACCAGGTGGCCAGAGGGGGCGCCAGGACCCCGCCAATGCTGAGCCCGAACTGCCCGGCGGCGCTGCCCAAGGCAAACTCGCGCGGAGGGAGGTAGAGGCGATGCGCTTTTGCCGACGCGGGAATCCCTGCGGCTTCGCCGGCGGCCAGTACGCCACGGCAGGCCACCAGTTGCCAGAAGCCGCCGGCGAATCCGGTCGCCAGTCCGGCGGCGGACCAGATCCCGACGGCGTAGGAGATCCCCCGAGTCAGCCCATAGCGATCCAGCAGCCAGCCGCCCAACGGCGCGCTGAGGGCGTAGACGGCGGAGAAGGCGCTAATGAGCCATCCGTACTGGACCAGGCTGAGGCCGAGGTCGGCCTGCAGCACGGGCGCCAACTGCGCCAGAATCTGCCGATCAAGGAAGTTCAGAACGGCCGACAGCAGAAAGATTCCGATCGCCACCCAGCGCCAGCGATGCGAGGGCGAATCGAACTGGGGCGCATGTTCCGGGGACGCGTGATCCTGGGGCGCGTGCGGCTGCAGTGGTGACGAAGGTGCGCCGGACTTGGGGGGCATGCGGGGAATGAGGAACTACGGGGCGCTAAGCGAAAGCACCTCTCCTATGGTACCCAAGGTGCTGCTGACCTTCGGCAGGTAGGTGGCCTTCACCACCTGAGGGTTCACCAGGTTGCCGCAGCGAAAATCCCAGGAAGCGCCGGAAGCGGTGACTACCTGCGACGGGTTCTTCAGCAGCAAGCGGATGTAGCCTTCGGTGGTCTTAATCTCCAACAGATACGTTTCCTTGTCGCGACAGACCACGCGAACCAGCGCGCCCTCCACCGATTCCGGGTCGTCCACATCGGCGAGGTCCACTACCTCCTGGGCGTCGGAATCGGCCGAAGCGTTCTCGCGATTGGCGCGAGCAAGGGCCTCTTCAATGCGGGACATGGTCTTCGCTTTGAGGTCTTCGATCTGGCGTCGTTCGTCGGCGAGGCGGGACTGGCGATCCTCTTCGTCTTTGCGCGCGCGGTCCTCGCGCAAGGCCCAACGGGCATCACGAAGGCGCTGCTGCTCTTCCTGGGTACGGGCGCTGCGGGCTGCGCCCTCGAGGGCGGCATCAGCAGCGGCAAAGTCCCGCGCTTGCACAAGGACGGCTGCCGTTTCCTCCCACAGCGCCTGGTTGCGAGGGTCACGCCGAGAGGCCTCCATCAGCAGCTTGCCGCTGGCTTCGGGGGCGGTTTCCAGGCTGGCCAGGAAGCGATAGACCTCCGCCCAGGATGCGCTCTTTTCCAGGGCCAACCGCGCCAGGCGCTGCCGTTCGGCTTTGCTGTCAGCCAACTGGGCTGCCTGACGGTAGACCCAGGCGCTGTCTGTGTTCCCGATGGCGGTGAGGTCTGCCAGGATTGTACGGGCGTCGGCCTCTTCCCCTCCCTGCAGAGCGGAGGACGCGTCAAGGGCCTGCAGTTGGCTGCGGGCGCGCACATCCAGGTCGCCCCAGCGCGGGCGGCTTGCGCCCAGAGCCTGGCGCAACGGGCCGGACCCGGAAAGGGCAGCGCGGGTTGCCGCCGCGAGTTCCGCGTAGCCCAGGGGGACGTACCAATCGCGGAAATCCTGACGCGGGTTGTTGGCCAATCCACTGAACTCCACCGTCGCCGGGCTTTGCGCGGTGAGCGCCGGGCGCGCTGCCGCCTCCAGTTGGGCGGGATCCATCTGGTAGCTGTTGCGCAAGGACAAGCGCTCTTCCATGCCCTTTTCCAGGTTGCCGGCCAGGGCGCTGAGGGTGGGCACGGATTGCTTGCTGGTAAGCAGCCAGTGGACTTGCGCCCAGCTTGCGGTGCGCTGCGCGGCCGGAGGGGGCGCACCGAGGTGGAGCACCTGCCGTTCGATGCGGACACCGCTGAGGAGATCCAGCAGCCCCTGCTCAAACCAAGTGGGCAAGGGACGCAAACTATCCTCCATCACGGTGCGCGCGATGGATCGACGCAACTCGGGCGTTAACACCGGGTTGCGTGGCAGCAGCACCACGTAGCGATCCACGACAACGGGAAGGCGACCATCCGAGGCTGCGACCGTGGCGGAATCCTGGTCAGTCACCCAGATGCGCACGGGCCATTGCGCCCGCAGTTCCGTGCCGGGAAGCACCGTGGCGAGCAGATGCCGGTACTGGAAGAGGTCTCCCAGAAAGGCGCGCACCTCATTGGAGTCGCGCTCCACCAGCACCTCAAAGGGAGGCAGGCGGAACTCGCGCCAGGATTTTTCGAAGCGGTCCTCGGGCGCGGCCATGGCCAGAGCAGCCAGGAGGCAGAGGAGCCCGACGAGTGTGAGAAGCTTCGCCATGGAAATCGGCCATCCTTGCCTGGGATGCTAGCAGAGCACAGGTGCGCGCCGCCAGTGCGACGGGCAATTCGCATCCAGGCCAATCAGCCTGCGTTGCGCACGTAACTGTTGAGATGCGCGCCAAGGCTGTCGAGTAACGTCGAATCGGGGGAACCGGAAGCCACCGGGATGACATGGCTGTGTGGACCTCTGGGGGTCCAGCGGGCCAGCATCCGTTCATTTACCGCACCCCGAAAGAAAGTGACGCCAGGGACGCCCAAGGCCGAGGCGGCGTGCTGTCCGGCGGAATCGTAACCGACGTAGAGGGCGCTGTGGGCAATGTGCGCGCAGAAGCTGGCGAAGGATCCATCCAGAATGCGTACCCGGGCGGAGGGCAACGATGCGGCGGCGGCGCGTACCCAGGCAGCCTCTGCCCCGCCGGCGCCCGCGTCCAGCCACAGTGGTCGTCCGGTGGAGGCGAGTTGCCGCAGGAGCGCGGACTCAAAGCCATCCCCCACCCGCTTGGCGACATTGCCGCCCACGCCCAGGCTGACCGTAATGGGCGCATGCGGGCACTGCGCGCGGTGGACACGGGCTGTCTGATCGAGATGTGGCGACAGCGCGAGGAAGGGCGCAGCGTCGGGAACAGCAAGGCGCAGAAAACAGAATCCAGAGGCAATTTCGCTGAGCGTGCGGGGAGAATCCGGATCAGCCGTGCGGCTCTCAAAGAACAGCGTCCGGGTGGAAGGAGCGATGGGCAGCAAGCCAAGCTGCGTGATGCGCGAATCGGGGTCAACAATCAGGGTGCCGGGTTGATCGCACAGCCCGCTGAGCTGCTCAGAGACGGCGATGCGCTGGCGCAGGCTGCCGCCCCGGGGATAGTCCAAGGGCCAGTGCGTGATGGTGGGGTCACCCGCGAACAGCTCGTGGTTTTTCGCCGGGCCCACCAGCCACAGGCGCGCCTGCGCATAGCGCTTGCGGATGGCATCCAAGAAGACGCTGGTGATGGCGATATCCGCGCCCAGCGTGATCCGCGACAGGACAAAGACCTGCTCAATCGCCAGTGCGGACAGGGGGGGCGAGGCGGCGCGCAACTGCTGGTAGCGATTGCGCAGAAAGTCCGCGCTCCAAACTGGCTGGCAGGCAGCGAGGACCTGCGTGAACAACGAGACGTAGCAATCCACCAGGGGAGGCTGAAAACGGTCAGAGAGGTCTTCCACGACGGCGCCAATCAGCAGCTTGGTGGCGCTTGTGGCGACATCTTCGTCGTGGCTTGCGCAGGCCTTCACCAGCAAGGAAAGAGCGGCGGCATCCGGCTGCCCGGGTTCCGCCAGGCAGGACGCGCGAAGCCGCTGTGCCGCCGCTTCCAATTGGCCCGGGTCCATGTGTGGTTCCAATGGGGTGCCCTCAGGGGAAACCGTCGGCAACCCGCCTACGCAAAGTACTTGGAAATGAGAGGCCACAGCTTCTCGCGGGTGGCTGCGGGAACCTTGCTTTTGTCGGTGATGATGGCGTGTCGCAGCGCATGGTGCGCCTTGCAAGGGAGGTCCAATGGAAGTCTGCGGACGGCCGCCTTCACCACCTTGGCGGCGTTCTCTGCGTTGTGATGGAGATTGCCGATAATCTCTTCCACGGTGACGGCGTCGTGGGCCTCATGCCAGCAATCGTAGTCAGTGACCATGGCGATGGTGACGTAGGCGATCTCGGCCTCGCGGGCCAGCTTTGCCTCAGTGGCGTTGGTCATCCCAATGACGTCCATGCCCCAACTGCGGTAGAGCTTCGACTCCGCGCGTGAAGAAAATGCGGGCCCCTCCATGCAGAGGTAGGTTCCACCGTTCTTCGCGACCACACCGGACTCTTTGCAGGCAGCCTCGGCGATGCTGGCAAGCTCTGCCGAGATGGGGTCAGCAAAGCTGGCATGGGCCACCAGGCCGTCCCCGAAGAAGGTGTTCTGCCGCTTCAGGGCACGGTCAACGAACTGGTCCGGGATGAAGAACTCCAGGGGGCGATGCTCTTCCTGCAACGATCCCACGGCGCTGAGCGAGAAGATGTACTCCACGCCCAGCATCTTCATCCCATAGATGTTGGCCCGATAGTTCAGTTCCGTGGGGAGGATGCGATGGCCACGTCCGTGGCGGGCCAGGAAGGCAACCGGTTTGCCCTCCAGGGAGCCCACCACATAAGGGTCAGACGGTGGGCCGAACGGGGTCTCCAGGGTCACCTCTTCGGTGACTTCAAAACCGGGCATGGAATACAATCCGCTGCCACCAATGATGCCGATCTTCGCGTGCACGGGAATCTCCCAAGGATGAAGGAATGTCCGCCGGAATCCCTTATCGGGTTCCTGCGCAATTCTCTATGGTGGCCGTAGGCGGGCTGGGAATGCAAACCGCGGAATTCCGCCAACGCCGGACTCCGGTGCATCCATGGGGTGAGGGTGCGTGTGTGGAGAGGCGGCCTGGCAATGCTAGCATCAAGCTTGGAACGTAGCCCCAAGCTTTCCCGGTCTGCCCTGCGCGTGTGCGCGGTGAGCTATCTGAACACTGCCCCGTTGGTGTATGGGTTCCGCCAGCAACCCCACGCTGATCTTTCGCTGGAGATGGCGCTGCCCGCCGTATGCGCGGAGCGGCTTCGCGATGGCGCGGCAGATATCGGCCTGGTGCCCGTGGCTGAGATCGCTCGTCAGCGTCTGGCGATTCTGGGCGATTGCGGCATCGCGTGCGAGGGAGAGGTGCGCAGCATCCTGCTGTTTTCTCGCAAGCCTTGGACGGAGGTGCGCACGCTGGCGGGCGATTCCAGCTCCCGGACCTCAGTACTGCTGGCGCAAGTGGTGCTGCGCGAGCGGTATCAGGCGCAGGTGCAACTCCATCCGCATCCGCCAAACCTGGAAGCGATGCTGGGCGCCCACGATGCCGCGCTCATCATCGGTGACCCGGCATTGCACCTGGAGCCTTCCCATCCGGGTTACCACTGCCTGGATTTGGGCGCAGAGTGGCTTCGGCTTACGGGACTCCCGATGGTGTTCGCCGCTTGGGCCGGGCAGCGCTTGGTGGTTGAGGCGGCGTCGCCGGAACCCTTCGCGCGCTCGCTGGCGTTGGGGCTCCAGAATCTCGACGCTATAGTAGAGGAAGAAGCTCCGCTGCGCGGGATATCGCCGGCCCTGGCGCGAGAGTATCTGCGGCGGAACATTCGCTATCAGCTTGGGGAGCGCGAGTTCGCTGGAATGCAGGCGTTTCTGGATCGAGCGGTGGACTACGGACTGCTTGCCGCGGATGCGGTTCCCCATCTCGCAATGCCAGCAGCGCATCCACTTAGCCAGGACCGGAGGCAGTAGTCAGCCATGATGAAGCGTGAAGAGGCACTGGACTTATTCCGCAGCGACGACCTGATTGGCATCGGCATGGCCGCCGACGCCGTACGACGGAAGCTGCACCCGGAGGGTGTGGTGAGCTACATCATCGACCGGAATATCAACTACACCAACGCCTGCACCGAGTACTGCACCTACTGCGCCTTCTACCGTCCGGTGGGCCACAAAGAGGCGTACGTCCATACACACGAAACCATCTTCGACAAGATCCAAGAGACGCTGGACCTGGGCGGCACGGGCGTACTGATGCAGGGTGGACTGCACCCCGACCTGAAGATTGAGTGGTACGAGGATTTGCTGAGCGCCATCCGCCTGCGCTTCCCGCAAATCTGGCTGCATTGCTTCTCTGCTCCTGAGATTCTCAACATCGCCGATGTGAGCGGACTGGATCTGCGTGACACGATCGCGCGCCTACGCGACGCTGGCCTGCAATCCATCCCTGGTGGTGGGGCGGAGATTCTTGATGAGGACGTGCGGTATCGCATCAGCCGCCTGAAGTGTACGGCGGCCGATTGGGTACGGGTCCACCGCACGGCTCATTCCCTAGGGCTGCGGACGACGGCGACGATGATGTTCGGCTGCGGGGAAACCTTCGAACAGCGCATGAACCACTTCGATGCGGTGCGCGAGATTCAGGAAGACACCGGCGGCTTCACGTCGTTCATCCCCTGGACTTTCCAGCGCGAGAACACCTCGCTGGGCCGCTTCGTGAAAGAGGAAGCGACGGCTGTCGAATACCTGCAGAATCTGGCGATTTCGCGGCTCTACCTGGAGAACGTCCCGAACGTGCAATCCAGTTGGGTCACTCAGGGCCTGAAGACTTGCCAGTTGGGACTCCGCTTCGGGGGCAATGACGTGGGCAGCATCATGATTGAGGAGAATGTCGTCTCGGCAGCGGGCGCCCACAACCAGGCGAGCGAAGAGGAATTGCGCCGGATGATCCGCGATGCCGGCTTCGTCCCCAAGCAGCGCGACACACTGTACCGGACGTACTTCCTGAATTGATGTTGTGAATCTGGGGCACGGGCGCGGAGGCTGCATCGTGTGGTGGGCCTGTTGCCTTGGGGACCTGTTGCCTTGGGGGCCTGTTGCGTAGCGAGTCCAGGCGGCTGACGAGGAAAGGATCGTTCGCAAGCCCTCTGGTACAATCGGGCTAACGTAAGCCCTACCGCCCGCTGCTGTGTGCTTTGTGGAGGCGGCCTTAGGCTTCCGTGCTCACATCGGAAACACATGACTGCACCTGCCCCATCGACTTTGGCTTGGTGGCTCCGCCAATTGCCGCTGCTGGTTCTGATGGCCATCGTGTTGCTGTGCGGCGGCCAGGGCCTGGCACAGAAGCCGCCGAAAGAGGAGAAGCCCCAGGTATTGCCACCGGTGCCCGATGCGCCGGGGGCGTTGAAGCTGGATACCGCCCGCTATGCCTTGATTTCGGTTCCGCTGGAGGAGCGGGGCCTGCTCTCAAAGCAAGTGGAGGAGAGCCTGAAGCAATTGCGGCGGGTGATGCGGAAGCGCCGCGTGGTGCGCGTAACCGCTTGGGTGGGCGGCGCGGGAGACGTACGACGAGTCTCCTCCAGCATTCGCGAGCAGCTTGCTGATTGGCACATCCCCATTCCGACGATTACGGTGATTCGCGTTGGCGCGCTGTCCAGTTCCGCAGCGCGCGTGGGCTTGGATGTGGAGGTGGAGGAGGAAACCGCGCTCAATCCGAATGGTCTGCTGTTCCTGGCTGGCGAGCGCGTCATGACATCGGAATTCCGGCTGAACCTGGAGAAGGATCTGGATGCCGTCCTGTCCACCCTGGACAAACGACTGGAGGCCGAAGGCGTGGCCCCCGCTGCCGTGCTTGCCGCGCGCTGCTTCGTCAGCCTCAGCGACAATCTGGCGGGCCTCGACCAGCAACTCAAGAAGCGCTATCCATCGGCGAACGCACGAGTGATGCAAGCGTTGCGCACCACCCCGGATTCCTTCGCCAATTGCGAGCTGACTGCCCGTGCAGCCACCAGCCCGTCCCAGCCGCTGGAGGCGCGCATTGAGACGCTTACGGAAGGCGCGGCGCCGGTAACCACCGTCGTTCGCGTCAACAGCCCGCGCATCGTACTCACCTCCGCGCAGTTGTGCTTTCGCGCAACCGATACGGACTTGGCCCTGGGCTTTGAGCGCCTTCAGCATTCGCTGGAAGAACAGGGGACGCGTCTGGCCAACGCGGCCCACCTTAGCATCCTTGCGCAGTCACCACAACTGGGCATCCGCGCCGAAGAGTTGGGGCGCAAGCTGCTAAACACACGGTTTGACCCGGCCATTTTCCGGCAGACCGTAGAAGGGTTGCCGGCGCTGGATTCCACCGTTTCGCTGGACGCCGTGGTGGCGGTGTTGGACTAGCTGCTTCGCGCATTGCGGGCGACTCACCCAACGGCCGGCTCTGGTCCCGGCAACAGGCCATCCAATTGGGGCCGCTTGCACGCTTCCTCGTCGCAGCGCTCCATGGCACTCTGCACCGTAGCCAGAATCAACAGTTCGCCCAAACCGGGGCAGCCTTGGCTGCGGCACTGGCGACAGCGCTCCAGCATTTCGGTGATCAGGTCAACCGCCTGTGCGCTGTTTCCTGGGGCTAACAACGTTCTTTGCAGGTCGGGCATTGGCCCGTGAAGGCAGCAATCGTTTTCCATCAACTACTCACTGGATTGCTTGCGCTCACTCCGCGGGCGGGGAGATCGCGATCAGCGCCATGGGATTCGTTCGCCGTTCCCGGTTCAATACATGCAGCCAGAAACAATGCGGACTCTTCTATCGTTCCTGATATCGAGTGGATAAATCCAGTCGATTTCGCGCCGAATCGGCAACAGGTGTTACTGGAATAGCCGAATCTCTCAAAAATTAACAACTGTAACGCATCGAAACGAGATGCGTGAATAATTAAGATAGTTAGTGATCATCCGGCAAATGAAGCTCGCCCTCGGTGCGCGCCACATAGGCGCAGCAGGTGAGGTCACCCACCACGTTGGTGACGGTGCGCATCATGTCGAGAATCCGATCTACCCCTAGAATCAATGAGATACCAGCAGCCACCTGCGTACCTAACCCGATGGATTGCAACACGATGATGATGGTGAGTCAATCCAATCAGCAGCAGCCCAGAAGGTCTTGGAAGTTGGGCATGACAAGAGACGTGGTCAATGTCTACTACAGTGACCACCGCACTACATGCAGCAGAAGGCCTGGCAGCAGGGGGGCCAAATTAAAGAGGGCTGCATCATGCAATGAAGAAGAAGGACCAGCTGTAGCAGAGGCCTTGTGTGGTGGCCAGGGAGGGCAGCAGGGGGGAGCAGAGGAGGCAGGCAGCAGGAGGGGAGGACGGAGGACGGCATGTGCCATGTCATGAAAACCATCATCACTCATCATCACTCATGGATGGGGCATCATCATCATCAGGGCAGTACAGCGCCATGTCATGGCAGACGGCGCTGGGCCGCATCACAGGCAGGGTGCAGCGTGGCACCCAGTGCTGCGAGGGCCACATGGCACAGCAGCTGTGCAGTGCAATGGTGCAGTGTTGCACGCTCCCAGCAGACAGACAGCAGACAAACAGACAGAAGTGAACCAGCAGGCTATGTGACTGTGTCACACTAACAGAGGGGAATGGGGGCG
>JALOKO010000033.1 GCA_025456495.1 Bryobacterales bacterium
CGTGGGGGGATTGATCTGGCGGCATCGACCGCCGGGAACCCTGTTTGCCGTCGGCTCATCAGGACTGGAATATGCGCTGGTGGAGTGGTGGCGACGGCACACCGACTTGCTGGATCCGCCACCCACCTTTGGGGAGGGCCAACCGGAACGCATCGCGGTGGTGTCCGGAAGCTGCTCCCCCGTCACCGAAAGCCAGATTCGTTGGGCGCTGGCGAATGGATTTGTCGGCGTAGCCTTGGACGCTGCGCGACTGGCGGACGGCGATGGCGAAGCCGCAATGCGCGAGGCCCTGCGCGTGGGGGAGCAGGCGCTGCGGGACGGGCGAAGCGTGGTGCTGTATTCCGCCCTGGGCGGCGAGGGGCTGGTGTCCAACGCGGACAAGGGGGAACTGGGCGCGCGTCTCGGCAAGCAGTTGGGCCGCCTGCTGCGTGAACTGCGCGCCCGCACCGGAATCACACGCATGATGGTGGCGGGCGGGGATACGTCGGGCTTTGCCGCGCAGCAATTGGCGATTCCGGCAATCACGCTGCTGCAACCGCTTGCCCCGGGTGGACCACTGTGCCGGGCTCATGCCGATGACCCCTCGATCGACGGCATCCAGATCGTCTTCAAGGGCGGTCAGGTAGGCACGGAACGCTACTTCGGGCAGGTGCGCGACGGCGCGGCCTAGGCTCCGGATTCTCGCCGCGCACGGGAACGCAGGGCGCGCCTACAAAGGGATGTTGCCGTGCCGCTTGGGGGGAGTATGGTCTGCCTTATTCTGCAGGGCGCGTAGGGCGCGAACGATGTCACGACGCGTGTGTCGAGGTTCGATGACGTCATCCAGAAATCCATGTTCGGCCGCGACAAAGGGATTGGCGAAACGTTCCCGAAACTCACTGGTCTTGGCTGCCCGCACGGTGGCGGCGTCTTCGGCATCCTGAAGTTCCCGACGGTAGATGATGTTCACCGCTCCCTCAGGACCCATTACGGCAATCTCCGCTGAGGGCCAGGCCAGATTGATGTCCGTGCGCACCTGCTTGGACCCCATCACGCAGTAGGCGCCGCCGTAGGCCTTGCGGGTGATCAGGGTGATTTTGGGGACGACCGCTTCCGCATAGGCGTACAGCAGCTTGGCGCCGTGGCGGATGATACCCCCGAACTCCTGGTCGGTTCCCGGTAGGAACCCAGGCACATCCACAAACGTGACGATCGGGATGTGGAAGGCATCGCAAAAACGCACGAAGCGCGCAGCCTTCACAGACGAGTTGATGTCCAGGCACCCCGCCAGCACAGCAGGCTGGTTGGCCACAATGCCCACAGGCTTCCCATCCAGGTGCGCGAAGCCCACCACGATGTTGCCGGCGAAGTGGGCATGCACTTCCAGGAACTCCCCGTCATCCACCACCGCCCGGATGACACGCTTGATGTCGTAGGGCTGGCTGGGGTCTTCGGGGACCAGGGTGTCCAGTTCCATCACCTCGCGGTCCCAGGGGTCAGTGGTGGGACGCCGGGGCGCTTCATCCTGATTGTTGGACGGCAGGTAGGATAGCAGGGCGCGGATGCGGAGCAGGCAATCCTCGTCGGTGGCCTCAAGGAAATGGCCAACGCCGCTGACACTGTTGTGGGTCATCGGCCCACCAAGGGTTTCCTTTGAGACATCCTCATGGGTCACGGTCTTGATGACATCGGGGCCGGTGACGAACATGTAGCTGGTGTTGTCCACCATGAACACGAAATCCGTGATGGCGGGGGAGTAGACCGCGCCGCCCGCGCACGGGCCCATGATGGCCGAGATCTGCGGCACCACGCCGCTGGCCAGGGTGTTGCGCAGGAAGATGTCGGCATAGCCGCCCAGCGAAAGCACCCCTTCCTGGATCCGGGCGCCGCCGGAATCGTTCAGGCCGATGATGGGCGCCCCGCTCTTCAGGGCAAGGTCCATCAGTTGGCAGATCTTGCGGGCGTTGGCCGCGGACAGCGAACCGCCAAAAACGGTGAAGTCCTGCGCGAAGACATAAACCGTGCGGCCATCGATGGCGCCATAACCGGTGATGACGCCGTCGCCATCCACCACCTGAGCGTCCATGCCGAAGTCCCTGCACTGGTGGCGGACTAGCTTGCCGGTCTCCACGAAGGTGCCGGGATCCAGCAGCACGTCCAGACGTTCGCGCGCCAGCAGCTTTCCCGCCTCACGCTGCTTGCGGGTGCGGTCCGCGCCGCCTCCATCCTCGGCTGCCTGCTTGCGCCGCTTCAGTTCTTCCAGCTTGCTCATCAGGGCTAAGCGTAGCAGGGAATGGGGACCATCGGGAAGCGACGATCAACGCAGCACAGCCGCGGCGGCCACTCAGCTGCGGGACGCCTTGCGGGCGCGCAACAGGGAATGCACGCCGTAGCCAGCCATCAACAGGACAAAGAAGCCCCCCAGAACCAAGGCCAGCAGGGCGTCCAATTCTGTCCGTTGCTGATACTCGCGGTACACCATCACCCCGGCAAGAAACGCCATGCTGAAGAACAGGAAGGCAATGGACTGGTTCCAGACCACCCGCAAGGGCCGTATGACGGCGGGAACGATGTGATTCTTGAATTCGCGAAAGGCGCCCATAGGCTTGGTGCCGCCGCCTGGCGGGAGGCATGTCGCCCACCGCGACAGCCATGCTTCAATGTAGCAGAAGGATGCCGGGTCGCCCAGGTCGTTCGGATGCGCAATTCCGGTTTGTCATTCGCGTGTGCGTCACGCGCCGCGAACGCGGGCCGCATTCGCCTCTTGTCTGAACGCGGTGGGTTCCATACAATCGGGGCAGGGCGCATTTTCCGGGCCTCGCCGAAGCAGATGAGGCTTCCGCGTGGACGTATTACCGGGACTCAGCCGCCAGGAAAGGGATGAGCTTTTGGACGAACGACTACAGCGCTTGATGCAGGAACTCGGGAACGCCATCAACGAGAGCCTGTCGGATTCTGATCGGATTGCCGAGGCCATTAGCGAAATCCGAAAAGAAGGCTACGATGTCTTTCTGGTGCTGGAGGCAACCATTGGGTTCAACAAGCGCGAGGATGTCGAAGAGACCAACCTCGATGAGGAAACCACACCCACGGTGAAGCTGGAGAGCACCACCGATGCGTCTTTCACCACCCAGGATGAAAAGTTCCTGCGTTCGCTGAAGATTACCATTGACGAGGAATGAGGCCTCAGTTCCGCCGTCGCCGTTCCCGTCGCCGTCGCCTTCTCCGTTAGTGAACCGTGATGTTGGAGATGTAGTTCTTGTACTCCGTCTTCACGTTGAAGGGTGGCTTCTCATCGGCGGTGACCTTCGATTCAATTTGCTTTGCGCTTAGCCCGTCGCAAAGGAAGTAGACGAAGTGAAAGCTGCCGGGCGCCACTTTGTGCGCGAAGGCCCAGTTTCCATGGCCGCGCACGTGCTTCTTCAACCGGTCGAAGATGGAACTGGTGGAGATGCCCACATACATCACCTGCGAGCCTTGCAAAATCTGGTAAACACCCGTGGAGCTGCCGCCCTTGCGCGTATGCGCGGTGGCCACGCGAGTGACCTCCGCGTCCGTGAATGGATAGGGACCTTCCCAGGAGCGGAAATACTTGTCCTGAAACATGTCTGCACCTCGCGTGTCTTGGCCTGCCTACTTTGAATCTACTCCGGCGGGCAAGGGCCATGGGCGCCGCCTCGTCGCGGGGAACCATTACAGTAACTGACGATACACACTGTAGGTGGCGTCCACGCAGGCCTCCCAGGTGAACTTGCCGACATGCGCCAAACCTTGCGCGGCCAGTTGGCGGCGCAGTCCTTCGTCCGCGGCCAAGCTGGCAAGGGCATCGCGAAGGGCGTCGGGGTGGAAGGGATCCACCAGCAGCGCGGCATCGCCAGCAACCTCCGGGATGGAAGAACGATTGGAGCTGAGAACCGGCAAGCCCCAGCCCATCGCCTCCAGTACCGGCAATCCGAAGCCCTCGTCAAAGGAAGGGAAGGCCAGCAGGGACGAGGTTTGGTAAAGCCTCCGCAAGGTGGCGTCGTCGCAGTAACCCAACTGCCGGATGCGGTCCCGGGAGGGACTTTCCGCGATGGCCATTTCCGCTTCTTCCCAGCCATAGCCGCGGTCGCCCACCAGCACAAGTTGCCAGGGTGCGGGCAGGGCGGCGAAGGCGCGGATGAGGCCCACGACATTCTTGCGCTTCTGGATGCCCCCGACAAACAGCACCACCGGTTCGCGTTCCTCCGTAGGCTTCACGGCGCCTGTTGCGGGTGGGCGGGCGCCATGGTGAATCACGCGGATGCGGCTGCGGTCAACGTGCAACAATTCTTCCACCTGATCAGCGGTGAATGAGGACACGCAGCAGACAATGTCAGATCGCGCTGCGGCATCGCGAGCCTGCGCCGTGAAGCGCTCGCGGAAGGCCAGCGACGAATACTCCGACGTCATCACGAACAGGTCGTGAAACGTGCTCACCATGCGCTTGGCGGGAATGCGGGGGAGGCGCTGATTCAGCCCATGGAACACGGTGGGACGCAACGGGAACCAGCCATCCAGCAGGAGACTGCGGTAGGCGTTGGGCGGCAGGTCCTCCTGAAAGGAAGGCAGGAAGCGGTGCGGACGAAAGCAGTGGCAGAACACGTCGTCCGGGTTGCGCGAGGCAAGACCCTGCAGAAGTTCCAGGCAGTAGTTGGCCACCCCGGTGGGACGCTGCGAAACGGCGTACGTGGCGTCCAGGTGAATCGTGAGGCTCATCGCGAAGGGGCATTGCCGCTTCCTTAACCGAAGCGGAGCTCGTGATGCCAAGATAGCACTCTGACATTGGCCATCATAGGCGCATCGCCCCCCACCGTGCCGGCGGCACGAGCAGCAAGCACCCGCGCCAGACGGATGCATGGCGTCCGGATGCAACGCCTCGTTCACGCACCGGCTGCGGTTAGACGTCGATGCCGTACGCTTTCAGCTTGCGGTACAGGGTGGTGCGTCCGATGCCCAACAACTGGGAGGCCAGGGTGCGGTCGCCGCGAGTTGCCTGCAAGGCCGCCACAATGGCGCGGCGCTCCACTTCGGCAAGGGGCAGTATCTGGTTCGGATGCGGCTCAAACTGGAGGCTGCTCCAGCTTTGCACGGCGGCATGGGTGGCTGTCGCCGCATGTCCTGCCGTCGCAGCATGCCCTGCCGCCACGCCGTGCCCTGCCGCCACGTGTTGCGCCGCCCCGGCGCCATGGCCTACCAACCCGCCATGTCCCCCGGGCAAACCATGTCCCCCGGGCGCACCATGTCCCCCGGGCAAACCATGTCCCCCGGGCAAACCATGTCCCCCGGGTATCGACTGTCCGCTGGAAAGCGCGTGCCCCGTGTGGGAACCGTGCCCGTAGCCCACCCCGGTAGCCATCACACTGGGGCGACTTTGTCCGCGCAGCGCGTTCAGCATGGGCGACGGAAGGTCTGCCACTCGCAGTCTTGGGGAGGGGCTGATGGCCGCCATGCGGTGGATGCAGTTCTCCAGTTCGCGCACATTGCCGGGCCACTCATAGTTACAAAACACGTCTTCCAGCTCCGGGCTCATCTGCAGTCCAGGACCGCAGCGCTCCAGAAAGTGCTTCGCAAGCAGGGGGATATCCTGGCGACGCTCACGCAGCGCCGGAACGCGCAGACTGATGACGTTCAGGCGATAGAACAAATCCTGACGGAAGCGACCTCGCTGAACCTCCTCGGCCAGGTTGCGGTTGGTGGCCGCCAACACCCGACACTCAACGTACTTTGAGACGGTGGCGCCCAACGGGCGGAACTCACGCTCCTGCAGAACGCGCAGCAGCTTCACCTGAAGCGCCAGCGGCAACTCGCCAATCTCGTCGAAGAACGCGGTGCCAAGGTGGGCCTCTTCCAGCAAGCCTGTGCGATTGGTTTCCGCGCCAGTGAATGAGCCCTTCAGGTAGCCGAAGAGTTCACTCTCCATCAGCGGACCCACCAGTACTGAGCAATCGATGGGGACGAACTTCCGCAATCCGCTCTTTTCGTGGACGCGGCGGGCAACCACCTCCTTGCCCGTGCCCGTCTCTCCCAGAATCAACACCGGGTTCTGGTTATGCGCGATGCGGTCAATCTTCAAGCGCAGTTCCTGAATGGCGGGCGATACGCCAATCAGTTCCGGTTCCGGAGGTCTCCTGGTGATTGCGTGTGCCGAATCTCTCTGCATGTGCCGCCCCGCGAAAAAAATCGTTCTCAGGGTATTAGTGGGCGGAGACAGGAAAAATTCTCGGAAAATCCGCACGGAGCGCGGCAACTATTTTTTCGGCTTCCTCGCGGCTGAGGTTTGTTCCCGCCAGCACGATCCACAACCCCGGCTCTGAGGAGGCCTCCACTACGCGGGCGTCGGCAAGATGCAGCGCGACGCGGTCCCGCAGGCTGATGGCGTTCTGGTAGTTGCGAAAGGCGCCGAACTGCACCGCGTAGCCCGCGTGAGCATCGCCAAAGGCGCTGGGCCTGCGTGGCGGATCCTGCCCACTGCCGCCGCCTGCGGTAGGCGACCCGGATGGCGACGGGCGAGAAAGATCCGGTTCCTGGACTGGCGCCGGAATCACGGTGATGCGCACCTTGGCGATGCCGGGTCCCAACATCGACACCGCACGCGCGGCGGCACGCGAGAGATCGATGATGCGACCCTTCACGAACGGGCCGCGATCATTGATGCGCACCGTGGTCTGTTGCCCGTTATCCAGGTTGAGGACGCGCACCCAGAGGTTGAACGGCAACGAGGGATGCGCGGCGGTCATCCGTTCCATGTCGTAGACCTCGCCGTTGGCCGTGCGGCGTCCATGATACGGATTCCCATACCAACTGGCGACCCCCTCTTCGGTGGCGCCCATCACAGCAGCGATGGACGGGCGTCTCGACACGGGAACCGACGGGCCGCGTTTGCGCTTGGCGCATCCCGATGCAAGCAGCAACAGCACCAGAACAAGTCCGCACAACTGCCAGCACCAACGGCCATGCGCGGGCCGCTGCGCGCGAGGATGCGAAACCAGCGAATCGCGTGAAAGGCCTACTGGCATTGGCTTTGAACGCATCGTGGACTCAGCTTGCATCGAATTCTCTTGACTTTGTTCCCAATCCTATTTATAAGAAAGACACACACACTGTGCTGCGTTCAGCGCACACAGGATTGGGAGAATCGTTCCGATGGAACTTCCGGTTCTCCACAGCCACTTGCCGCCAAGGCGCTGAATGGGCTGAAGCCGGAACAGGCCAGTGAACGAGGGGCCCCGGGAAACCGGGGCCTTTTCATTTCCCGGCCGCGCTGTGAACCCGCCATCGGCAGCGTTCTCGACGCCGTCGTTGCTGGCCTTTCTGATCACCCGCCAGTTTGAAAGCAAGTCCATCCAGTGCCCATCCCGCAACGCTAAGCCTGCTTTCGCAGCACCAGCACACGAAAGTTCTCGCCCATGCCATACAGCAGCAGTTTCAACTGTTGGCGGAGGAGGCTTTCCTGCTGCGGATCGTCGGCTTGTATCGCTTCAGCGAACTGGTCGCTCTCCCCCGCGTACAGCAAGGCTTGCGCCATCGTTTCAAAGCGCAGCAATTCCGCGCCCTGCGCCGCGGCCTCATTCATCAGGATGCTGAAAGGAACATGCGATGTGATGTCTCGCATACCAGGCTCCGCCAGCACTTCCGGGCTGGCCTGATGGCGGCTGTAGGACATCAGCGTGCCCTCGGGGAAGCGCTTCCATTCGCGTTGCGTATAGCCGTAGTCAATGAACACCAGCAAGGCCTTGCGGACATGCGTCAGCAGGTAGTGCAGCATGGCGATGGCGGACTGATGCACTTCAAAGTGAAAGCCCTCGTCCTGCGGAACCATGTGACTGCTGGCGTAGCTGGCAAAAGCGCGGTCAAGCGCTTCGCGCTCAGTCCACTGAAAGCTGCCATGCTTCCACGTAACCATGCGCTCCCAATAGCGACCGCGCCAGTATCGGACAGCCTTGACGGGCAGCGCGTCGAAGAGCTCGTTGGCGTAGACCACCCCTTCCAGGCCACCCACTTCAGGGGCCGCTCCAGCATGGAAGCCCTTGTATTGCCAGCCCTGGAAGGCAGAAGCCATCTCGCCACGACCAGGGCCCAGCTCCACCAGGTTCCGGGGACTGCCCGGCAGATACTCAGCGCAAAGCAGTTCGCAATAGCGCCGCACCAGACGGCCAAACACGGGTTGCACCTGCGAGGCGGTGAAGTAATCGCCGTCCTTGCCGATGGGCTGTCTGGGTTGGCGATAATAGCCCAGGCCGGGATGGTAGAGGCAGATGTCCATGAAGCGATCAAAAGGAATCGCGCCCGAACGGGCGATCTCTTCGCGAAGGATCTGGGCAATGTCACCCTCGTGGTCGGGGCCGGCGGGTGGGGTCTGGATCGGATGCATGGAATCGAACGACATTAGGGATCCTTGGGGAATGCGCTGGGCGCCTCTCGCGATTGCGGCGTCTTGAGAAACATATCGGCCATGTAGTCGTAGAGCGCCGCGTAAAGCATGCGCTGCAGACTCCACGGAAACTGTGGGCCTTCCAGGTCTCTGGGATGCAAGGGAAGGCGATACACGGGAACGCCATCAATCGGCGTCCGCAGGCGAATCAACAGACGGGGCTCATCACCGTAGCCAATGTCGGCGTCGAAGACAAAAAGCGGGTGCTCATACCGCTGCAACTCACCGCGAATCTCATCCACCGTGCGCACAATCGTATTGTAGAGGCAGCCATGGACCCTGAGTCAGAGATTCTTGTGAAGATCAGCAAGGAAGACGCCGGCGCCATCTCCTTGACGCGCGTGTTGCAGCAGCGGGTAAGCGTGCGCGATCTGGTGCAGCAGGTCGTGGCGGTGACGGGCAAGGACGAGGGTCGAGTGACGGCGATCCTACAGCGCGGGAGTTTCGTGAAGGGCCTCTCGCGCCTGCGCTGGCAGGGCTTTGCCGCGGAGGGCGCCGTCAAGGCCTGTCTGCAGCGCATACCCGATCCATGGCCGCTGCGGCCTTTCCGGCTGGAGGAAATCGCGTCGCTGCAAATCCTGGGGTCCCGGGAAGAAATCGCGCTGCCCATGGCTTTGTTACAGCGGCGACGATGGTTCCAACGCAGCAGCTTTCTGGATGCCTTGCGCACCGTGCTGCCGCCCCAGCCCCCAGCGTATGTCCGTTACGACTATGAGGCCCGCGCGGATATCTTCGCTGTGGACCTGCCCGCCCACGCCGCGCAGGCGCTGCGACAGGCGGCCCGTTTATTGAGGGATAGCGCGATCCGCAAGGTGGTTCGCGAATCCCCGGCGCACGGCCTCCGGTTCGTCCTGCCAAGGTCCACTCACCACCGATGACGCTATCGGCCTAGTCCGGCTTCTTGCCCCGCTTGGCGCGCACCTTCACGCGAATGGGGGTGCCTTCAAAGCCAAACGACTCCCGCAGTTGGTTCACCACATAACGCTCCGTGGAAAAATGCAATTCACGTGCCTTGTCCACGAACAGCACAAAGGTGGGCGGCCGGATGGCCACCTGCGTCATGTAGTAAATCCGGTTGGTTTCGCGAATGTTCAGGAACGATGCAAAGCGATTCAGCTCGCCTGTGCCGATGCGCTTGGAGGCCGATTGGTACACGCGCTGAATCGCCGGATAGATGCGCTGCACCCCGGTGTTCTTCAAGGCCGAAATGACGATCACCGGGGCATAGTCAAGGAACTTCAATTCGTCGCGCAGGTCACGCTCAAACTGGCGCTTGCCGGTTCCCTTGTAGGCATCCCACTTGTTCACCACCACAATCAGCGCCTTGCCCTCTTCGTGCGCATAACCGGCGATGGTAGCGTCAGAGCCCACAATCCCTTCCTCGGCGTCCAGCACTAGAATCACAACGTCCGCCAGTTCCATGTGCTTGCGGGCCATGACGACGCTCAGCTTTTCCGCCATCAGGTGGGTCTTGCCCTTGCGTCGAATACCCGCTGTGTCGATGAAGCGGTATTCCTGGCCCTGATGGGTAACCATCTCGTCCACGGCGTCCCGCGTGGTGCCTGCAATGGGAGAGACAATGGCGCGCTCTTCCCCGGTAAGCGCATTCAGCAGGGTGCTCTTGCCCACGTTGGGTCTCCCGATGATGGCCACGCGAATGGGGCGCTTCGGCGCTACCAACTCCACGGCCGCATCGCCAGCGGCCAACTGATCTGGAGTTAAGGTTTCAGGAGGAACTTCCTTGGCCGGGAATCTCTCCGTGATGTGGTCCAGCAACTCCCGTATGCCCAGCTTGTGCTCAGCCGACACCGCAAAAATATCCGAAATCCCCAGCTCGTAGAAATCCCCAAGAAGGCTCTCCCGTGACGGAGCATCAATCTTGTTCACCGCCAGCGTAACCGCCTTCCCCTCTGAGCGAAGCATGCGCAGCAGGTCGCGGTCAGCCGCTGTGATTTCAGTGCGTCCGTCAATGACGTACACGATGGCCGCGGCCTCATCAAAGGCGACGCGCGCCTGCTTCAGAATCTGAGTGGGGATGAAGGCGGAATCGTCCACCACAATGCCACCGGTGTCCGTGATGCGAAACTCGCGCCCGCGATGGGTAGCGCGGCCATTGATGCGATCACGCGTGATGCCCGGCTCATCGCCAACAATGGCGCGGCGCGACCCGGTAATCGCATTGAACAACGTACTTTTCCCCACGTTGGGGCGCCCGGCAATCACCACCAAGGGCAGTTCCGGAGTTTCGGCTTGCATCGCCTGCTATGGTACCATCCGCCACTTGGCGCGATGCCAGATCAGAAGCGCGTTCCCACAATACCCAGCCCCGCAATACCCAGCCCCGCAAGACCCAGCCGCGCAAGACCCAGTGTGGAAGAGGCGCCGCCGTTGTCAGCACGAGCCCCCCACACCCGGCGTGGCTGCGACGCCCACCCTTACTGCAGCAAATCGTTCAGCTTCTTCACTTCCTCGGGCGGGAATTTCGGCTTGCGATCTTCCGTATACAGGCCGTTGATTTCCTGTTCCACATCGGTGATCTGCGTGTAGCAGATGCCAATGAACTGCGGAAGCTCCCGCAATGCCTCGTATAGGCTCCGTAGACGCGCCAGGGCGCTTTCCTGGCTCTTCTCTACCCCAGCGTATCCCCAAGCGTTGTCCGCGGTCTGCTGGCCGTCCAGGATCGTGGCGATGCCGCCGAATTCAGTCAGGAAGTAAGGCGACCCGTTGTAGGCCGTTTGCGGCGCCAGAGCGGGCCGACCATTGCTGGGTACGGGACTCCCGGGTTGATTGCCCAAGCCGCGATACTTCCTCGTCAACAGCGCGCCATCCCGCGCATAATCGTGCAGGCCCATCAGGTCTGTGGTCTCCACCTGCTCCCAGCCGTCGTTGCCAATCACCGGACGGCTGTCGTCCAGGCTCTTGGTGAGGTAGTAGAGTGATCGGATGTAATCGCGCTGGCGGGCGTCACCGACATTCGGCACGCCCCAGCTTTCGTTCAAGGGCACCCACATCACCAGCGACGGATGGTTGATGTCGCGCTCCACGGCCTCCATCCATTCCCGCGTGAACAGGCGCATTGAGCGTTCGTCGTAACGGACAGGGAAGGTGTTGGCCATCTCGCCAGAGACAAGGAAGCCCATCTTGTCGGCCCAATACAGGAAGCGGGGGTCCTCTACCTTTTGGTGCTTACGCGCGCCGTTAAATCCCATCTGCTTGCTCAGCTCGATGTCGCGGATCATCGCTGCGTCGGACGGCGGCGTCACCGTGCTCTCCGGCCAGTAGCCCTGGTCGAGGACAAACTTCAGGTACAGCTTGCGGCCGTTCAGCAGGAATTCGCCGTTGCGCACTTCCACCGTACGGAAGCCCACATAGCTCTTCACACGGTCAATGGGCTGGCCGTCCCGATAGAGCGTGAACTCAACGTCGTAGAGGTTAGGGTTGGCCAGCGACCACACCCTGGGGTTCTCAACAGCCAGGGCCAGCATGGCCTTGTCGGCAACCGCGTTGGCGCGTGTGCGCGCCACAGGCTTGCCGTCCCACAGCAGGACGGCCTCTGCCTCAAGGGCGCCGGATGGTTCTCCAATGCGCAGGTCAAAGCGCGCCTGCCCCTCATGGTCAAAGGCGAATCGGCCCGAGGAGAGGTAGCTTTGGCCCACGCTCTCCAGCCACACCGGCTGCCAGATGCCGCTGGTGCGCGTGTAAAAAATCCCGCGCGACTTCGGCTCCCAATACTGCTTCCCGCGAGGGATCGCGCGATCCTGCGGCGGATCCTCCACCCGCACCGTAACCACGTTCTCGCCCTGGCGCAGCAGCGCGGTGACATCCAAAGCAAAGGGAACCTGGCCCCCCTCATGGCCCCCGGCAAGGGCGCCGTTCACCCAAACCTGGGCACGATAGTCCACGGCGCCGAAACGCAGCAGCACGCGCTGGCTCATCCACGCGGCCGGAATCTGGAAACGACGCTGATACCAGGCGCGCTCGCGGAACTCCGTCACGCCAATCCCGCTCAGCTTGGTTTCCCAGGCAAACGGAACGGTAATCGATTGGGGCCAGCTTTGCGCCTCGCGGAACCAGCCCTCCCGAATCCCCACGTCTTCGGTGTCAAAGCGGAACTGCCATGGGCCGTTCAAGCTCACCCAGTCCTTGCGTTCCCACTGGGGCTGGGGGAACTCTGGCCGTGGGGTTTGCGCAAACACCAGGGTCATCGAAAGCACAAGCGCGGCCTGCAAAACCAGCACGCGCATCCATTGCGAGTGATTCATTACCCATTCTTCCGATCCGCATCACCCGGATGCTCAGGAGAATTCGCGCCATGCAGCGTCAACACGGTGGCAGCATCCTGAGCATATCGCCCCATGGCACGCGAGGACAAATCCACAGCGGAACCCACAACGCGATCCTCGGCGGAACCCATCGCGCGGGAACCACCGCGCGGAACCCAAGGCTCGCCGCGTCCCGCGACTGGCCCGAGGGCAGTTGTTGTTCTCAGGGACTCACCCCGCCATCCCAGCCGCAAACCCGGTATCCCGCGCCCGGTCTACTGCACGGCCAGCTTGCCGCCAAACTGGGCAGGGACGCCGTTGATCACCACTTCCACGGTGTGGTCGCCTGGCAACAGCGCGGGCACTTCCACGTTCAACTGGTTCAGCCCAGCGCCCGAAAGCCCGGCAAAGTGGACCTTGGCGCGCTTGCCGCCAATGGTTACCTCCACCGCCCCTTGGGCAACCAGCGGAGCCGCGCCACTGAACACGACGCCCGGTTCAATGCGCGGGCTGGTGGGTCCGAAGCCGGTGCCGAAGATCGCCACGATTTCGCCCACACGCGCCGCCTGGCTGTCGGCCGGCGCGTCAGCGGTTCGCCGCATCACCGGCCTGCCGTCCTGCGTCAGCGCTGCAATCTGCCCACGGCTGTCGAACTGGAAGAGCGCGGGCGTCTGCGACGACACAAAGACATAGCTGGTATCGGTACCGAAGCTGCCTTCCACTTCCAGCGGTACCCACCCTTGCCGAATGCCGGACGGCACCTGAATGTTCACTTGCCCTTCGCTGACAAAGTGAATCGCCGCCGGCTTACCATCCACCTTCACACAGAGGCCATCCAACGAGCGAGGCATCAGGTTGCCCTGGAAGTCGCTGCTGTCCCAAAGCCTGGCGCGCTGCGACAGATTTTCTCCGAAGATGCTCACCCAGCTTCCCTCGGATACGCCCTGCTCGAAGCTGGCCGCGCTCACGACGCCGCCGGAACCGATGCGGGTGACACGCTGAGTGCTGGTTTGCGTCGCCTGCAGCACTTCCAGCCGCACTGAGATGTAGCTGGGCGCACACGCGGCTGACGCGCAGGCAACCGTGATCATTCCGTCGTAGATGCCAGGAGCCATACCTGCCGGATTGGCCCGCGCCGTCAGCGTCCAACTGGAGTTTAGGACTGCCGCACTGATCGTCAGCCAACTGGCATTGGACTTCTGGAAGTTCAGCGCCACGCCCGGAACGGACGTACGGATACGTACCCCTTGTGCTGCCTCGGCCCCACCGCTATGGATGCGGAAGGAAAGCGCCATCGGGGTCACACGAATGCTCACCGGCGAGTTCACGGTGAAGCTCACCTGCACGCTAACCTGCCCATTGGCAGACCCGGGAGCGCTCACCACCACGTTCGTGGTGTAAGAGCCCGCCGCCAGATTCTGTGCGGAGGCCACCAGAGTGATCGATCCGGGAGTGGATCCCGTCGCGCCACTCACGGTCAGCCATCCGGGCAGTCCGCCGCTAACGCTGTAGGGAAGAGACGAGGTGCCGCTGCTGACCGTCACCGTCCCGTTACTGGTTGTGCCAGAGCCCGCAACCGCACTCAGGATGAGTTCCGTTTGCGACAAGGTCAGCATGGGTTGCACCACCTGCCCGGCCTGCGTCACGGTTACCTGACGTCCGCCCACGGTCACCACGCCACTGCGGGCGCTGGTGGTGGGATTGGCGGCGACAGCGATACTCACCGCCGCGCTACCCGTTCCCGAACCGCTGCCCACGATGCTGATCCAACTTACCTGCGACGCTGCGCTCCAGGCGCAGACGCCATCCGTGCTGACGCTCAAGGTTGCCGACGAGCCGCCACTGCCCACGTTAATCTGCGACGGCGTGACGTTGTAGCCGCAGACAATCGGCGCTGGAGCCGCCGCCTGCGTCACCGTCACCGTCTGCCCTGCGATGGTCACCGTGCCCGTCCGCGATGCCGTATTCGGATTCGACGCAAAGCTCAGCGTCACCGTGCCATTACCAGATCCCGCTGCGCCGCCCGTAACCGTAATCCACGACGCGCCCGATGCCGCATTCCACGCACAGCCGGAAGTCGATGTGACGTTCACCGTCGCGCTGCCGCCGCTATTGGCCGTCGAGAACGAAGTCGCACTCAGCGTATACACGCAAGGAGCCGCCGCCTGCGTCACCGTCACCGTCTGCCCTGCGATGGTTACCGTGCCCGTCCGCGATGCCGTATTCGGATTCGAAGC
>JALOKO010000411.1 GCA_025456495.1 Bryobacterales bacterium
AATTTCGTCACGTCAGTGCGCACCGGGCATGGGCTGGGCTTCGTCAGCTCTTGGATGCTCCTTCTGCAATGTCGCGCGCGAGGTAGGTCTCGTACATCGCGGCACCCGTCTGTCGCCAGTAAACTGCCACGCCCGCGCTACGCATCGCGTCAAACAGCGGGGCGGGTAGGAAGCTGCTGAGCAACCTCAGGTAGCACTCTGGCTCCAGCGCGGCCAGTTGCGTGTGGATTGCGCCCAGCGGGTGTTCGCCCGCCGCCAGCATCGCATCCGCGTCCAAAGTAACTGCCGCGCGCCCCCCTGTCACCCAGGCCGGAACCTCGGTCTCGTGTGGCCTTGAAGAATCCGAAACGGCTGGCAGCGACGATGTACTCCCATCCTCCAACCCCTCACCCTGGCCCGTCTGTTCCCGCAGGAACATCACCAACTCACGCGCCGGTATCGAGGCCATCCTCGCGGCCGCTTCCAGCGTCGCCACACGCGCCACGGTCTTTCGCAGAATGGGGTTCCGCAGCTTTGCAAACGCGGGGACGAAGGCGATCAGCTTCTCCTCCACCGCGGGGTAGGCGTCCAATACATCTCCAACCTTCGTATTCGGATGAATCGCTAGTGACATATCCGTTTGCTCCTCGTTCTCAAGGCGCTGGGAATCCCTAGGTTGCTTGGGGTTGATCGTATTCCAACAGACGTCGTTCGCCCTCCAGTGCACGGATGGGCGACACATCCTGGGTCACCTCCAGCGTACCCGCATAGGCGCCGGCGTCATCGCGAACGGCAAAGTAGCGGATATGCACGAAACGCCCGTGGAAGTGGATCCAGAACTCCGCGACGTTCTGTCGGCCTGACCGGAAGTCCGCCAGGATCTGGTCCACCGTATCCACGCTCTTCGGCGGATGACAGTGCTGCACCTTCCTGCCCAGCACTGCCCGACTACGGGCGAACACGCGGTCTGGTCCTTCTGAGAAGAACGCCACACGATCCTCGGCATCCACGAACGTCAGGTCCACCGGAAGCGTGCCGAAGATGGCTGTCAATTGCTTCAGGTTCAACGTGCCCGTGGGAAGGGCGATGTCCTCTGACATCGGAATTTGCTTGCCCGCCCGCAGTATCTTCTCAGGAGGCTGATAGCCCTTGCCCGGCTCCACCAGGCACCAGCCATAGCGCGGCGACGCCAGCCAGATCTCCCCCCAGTCCTCTTCCGTGAACAGGTTCAGGCACATCGGAATGAGGATATTCTCTTCCTTGTAGATCATCTCGCTGACGGCATTGACTACCGCCAGGCCCAAGGTCTGGGCCACCATCTTCCACTCGCCGGCCAACCCATCGGTGACCGCAAGCGCGCGTCCCAGCTCCTTCAGCACATCGCGCACCTCGTCGTCCTTGGCCCACATCACCTTGGATGGACCCGTAATGCCGTGCGCCTCCAGCCGGCTGAAGATTGCGTTCTCCTTGCGCTGATAATGCTTGTCGATGTCCATCAGTTCGTTGTAGCAGTGGCGCCACTTCAGCAGCGCACCCTTGGGAATGGCGTTGTCACTGAGCGTCTGAATCTCCGCCATTGCCATCCGCATGTCCCCCAGTACGCGCGTCAACGCCGCGTTCTCTTTGCGCATCGTGTCCGCCGGGTGGCCACCGGGTAACGACGGCGCCGGCAGTTGCACCAGCACGTCGCGGGTCACCTGGGAATGCAGGTCGCACATGCTCTGGATTTCTTCCACAGGCATGCCTTCGGCAATCAACTCCTGTTCCATGGCCACGATTTCGGCGTAGTCGGTTTCCCCAACCAACCGTCTCATTTGCTCGCGCACCTCATCGGGGGCCTGCCCTGCGTGCAGGTGCCGAATGATGTGCTTTAAGGTCTCAATGCGGTGCTTGCGATTGTTGATCAGTTCACTCATATCCGGTCGTTCCGGGTCTGTATCCCGGCTCCACCTTTACCTTCGCCCGCCATCCCGATACCGGTCTGTGCCTTCAGTCACAGAGTTCGAGGCCTGAATCTGGCCCAATGGAGATGTCTATGGCCATCCAAAGCTATCTTGTCTACGCAAAACCTGGCGAACGCGACCAGGTGACGACGCAGTTACGCGGCCTGCCATTCGCTGAGGTAAGTCCCGCCGAACACCATGACGTTGTGATTCTGGTCACTGAGACCCATGGCAAAGCGGACGCAGAATTGCTTGAGAGCCAACTGTCCGGCATTACCGGAATTGACGGCTTTGCCTTGGTGGCGGGCTATTCCGATGAATTGATTGCGGCGGAGGAGAACTAACGCAATGACTCGACGAGACCTGTTCCGGCAAATGGCTGCCGCTGCTGCGGTAGCTGCCGCCCGCTCAGCATTTCCTGGCATCACCTTTGCGGCGCCCGCTGTGGATGTGCCGCTGGATAGCCTCACCTGGAAGAAGGCCCCCTGCCGCTTCTGCGGCACCGGCTGTGGGTTGCTGATTGGCGTTGCCGAGGGCCGCGCCGCCGCCGTCAAGGGCGATCCCGCGTCTCCTGTCAATCAGGGCCTTTGCTGTGTGAAGGGCTACCACTCCATCATGGCGCTCTATGGCGCGGACCGCCTGAAGCACGCCCTCGTCCGAAAAAACGGCCAGATGGTGAAGACCCCCATCAAGGAAGCGCTTGACCTTGTCGCCAGCAAAATGAAAGAGACCATCGCGTCGCACGGGAAAGATTCCGTGGCAATCTATGGCTCTGGCCAATGGACCATTCCCGACGGCTACGTTGCTTCCAAGCTCTTCAAGGGCGCCATTGGCACCAATAACGTCGAAGCCAACGCTCGTCTTTGCATGGCCAGCGCCGTTACCGGGTTCATGACCAGTTTCGGTCTTGACGAACCGATGGGTTGCTATGAGGACATCGATCACGCCGATGTCTTCGTGCTCTGGGGAAACAATATGGCCGAGATGCACCCGGTGCTGTTCTCGCGGATGTTAGACCAGCGCCTGAAGCGGCCTGACCTGAAGATCATCGACTTTGCCACCCGCTCCACCCGAACCAGTATCGCTGCGGACAAGTCGATCCTGTTTAAACCGCAAACGGATCTTGCCGTTGCCAATGCCATCGCCTATGAAATCGTTCGGAATAACTGGTATAACGAAGCGTTCGTTACCCGACATGTGAGCTTCCATAAGGGCAAGACCAATATCGGCTTTGGACTGGAAGATAAGTTCCAGTTCGACGATAAGGACGAGGCTATCCAATTCACGGAATACCGGAACTTTCTGGAGGATTACACGCCGGAGAAGGTAGAAGCCATCAGTGGTGTACGGGCGGCGGATATTCGATATCTGGCCTCGCTCTACGGAGACCCAAAGAAAAAGGTGGTCAGCTACTGGTGTATGGGAATGAATCAGCACACCCGCGGCACCTGGATTCAGAACCTCGTTTACAACCTACACCTGCTTACGGGGAAGATTTCCCAGCCCGGAAATGGTCCCTTCTCGCTCACCGGGCAGCCCTCCGCCTGCGGCACCGTGCGCGAAGTAGGAACACTCACCCACAAGCTTCCCAAGGGTGTTGTGAACAATGAGGCCGATCGCAAATTCGCTGCGGATATCTGGCAGGTGCCCGTGGAGAACATCCCAGCGAAGCCCACTTACCACACCGTCGAGATGTTCAGGGCGCTGGATCGAGGAGAAATTCGCTTCCTTTGGATTCAGGTAACCAACCCAATGGTGACCATGCCTAAGCTGAAGCGTTATCGCGACGCTACCCAAAAGGAAGGCCGCTTTATTGTCGTTAGTGACGTGTATCCTACGCCCACCACAGATATTGCGGATGTCATTCTACCATCAGCGATGTGGATTGAGCGCGAAGGTATGTTCGGGAACTCTGAGCGTCGTACACAACACTGGGAGAAGATGCTCACCCCTCCTGGCGAGGCTATGAGCGATACATGGCAATTGATTGAAGTGGCGCGACGCCTGGGCTTCCAGAAGCAGTTCCCCTGGAAAGAAGAGGAGCACGTCCAGCAGATTTGGAACGAGTACTACCGTTTTCATGAAGGGCCAAAGCACAACATGGCCACATACAACGAATTGAAGGCCAATCCGGGAGTGATTTGGCCCCATGTCAATGGTAAAGAAACCAAGTGGCGGTATAACTCGAAGTACGATCCCGCCTGCAAGCAAGGGGACTTCGATTTCTATGGCAAGCCAGAC
>JALOKO010000412.1 GCA_025456495.1 Bryobacterales bacterium
GATTGCGGTAACGAACGTCTTCTCACCATGCTCGTCCCACTTAATGGAAACGCGTTCTTCGTTGATGGCAGTGACAGAGCCCAACCCAAACCGGGTGTGTTCTACTTGAGAGCCGATCTGAAACGGAAGTTTTGGAGGCATGAGGGTTCCCTTGCAAGAGGATACCAAAGGTCTCTAACTCCTGTCTACTCAATCTGTTATCCGGCTCCCCCACGACTTGTTCTTTTTTCTGGAAAATCCCCATGCTGACACCCACACGTCTTCTGCTTGTTCTTGTGATGCTGGCCGTGCAGGCCATTGGACAGACCCCGAGTCCGCGCGCGCAGATGCGTGCCGAGACGCCAACGCAATCGGCCGGCCAGGCAACCGTGCGCGGTGATCGCTATGCGCTGGTGCTTTCTGAGGCGCCGGTTGCTGCCGGGATGAAGTCCCGGGCCGAGTTGCGGACCGCCGCCGCCAGCAGTCGCAGCGCCATGGTGACCGCCCAGCACGATGCGCTGAAGCGCACCCTGCAGGAGCGTAAGATTCGCGTGGTGGGCGAGATGTCGCTGCTAAGCAACGCCGTGTTTGTGCAGGCCACCCCCACTGAGGCGGAGCAGTTGCGCAGCCTACCCGGCGTGCGCGGTGTGGTGAAGATGCGCCGGGCGAAGGTGCAACTGGAACGCGCCAAGGAGAGTGCGCGAGTGAATACAACCTGGGGGCAGTTGGGTGGCGTCAACGGCGCTGGGGACAACGTGAAGATCGCCATCATTGACACCGGCATCGACAACGCGCACCCCGCTTTCTCCAATTCGCCGCTTCCCATGCCCGCGGGGTTTCCCAGGGTGAACGCCCAATCGGACCTGGTCTTCACCAACAACAAGGTGATTGTCGCCCGCAGTTACGTGCCGCTGCTGGCTGATGACGGCGTTCCCGGCGGCGACGCCTCCAGCGACGGACAGATCCAACTCACGCGACCGGACGATTTCAGCGCTCGCGACCGCAACGGACATGGTACGGCGATGGCAATGATTGCCGCCGGTCACCAGGTGACCTCGCCCCAGGGCCAGATTGCGGGCGTGGCGCCTGGCGCGTGGCTGGGCAGCTACAAGGTCTTCGGCAGCCCGCAGGTGAACGACTTCGCGTTTGAAAACGTGATCGCGGAAGCCATTGAAGACGCCTTCGACGATGGCATGGACATTGCGGTGCTGTCCCTGGGCATTCCCGCCGATTGGGGTCCGGAGGACGATATCCAATGCGGCAACCAGCCGGGTATCCCTTGCGACTTCCTGTCGGCCGTTGCGGGAGATGCGATGAATCGCGGCATGGTGGTGATTGCCGCCGCCGGCAATGCGGGTGATTCCGGCGGACGCAGCCCCAGCTTCGCCACCATCGAAAGCCCGGGCATCCACCCGGACATCATCACGGTGGGCGCCCTCATCAATGCCCACGAATGGTTTCGCAGTCTGGACGTCCCCGGTGGACCCAATGGCAGTGTCGGCCCGGGCAGTTACCAGTTGGCCATCAGCCCCTTTTTCCGCCCTGCCGCCGCGTTCACCCGATCGTTGGTGGACGTGCGCAACACCGGCAACGACGGCACGGCCTGCAGCGCGCTGCCCGCCGGGTCACTGAACAACGCGATTGCTTTCGTGGCGCGCGGGAGTGGCCAGTGCACCTTCGCCACCAAGGCGACCAACGTGCGTAACGCGGGCGCGGTGGGCGTGGTGTTTTACCGCACCGATGGGTCAAACGAAGTGTTTGCTCCGGGCGGCATGAGTGGAGTGCCTATTCCCGCGGGCATGATTGGCGCCAGTGACGGGTCTGCGCTGTTGGCCTTTCTGGGCACGCGCAGCGGAACGGCGAATGCAACCATGAACCCTGCCCAGCGCAGCCGCAACGCGGACAAAGACGCCAACAACGACGGGAGCGCGGACGGCATCCTGACCACGTTCAGCTCACGCGGCCCCAACATCGGCTTCCCACTCATCAAGCCCGAAGTAACCGCGGTGGGCGAAAACATCTATACGGCCACCCAGAGCTTCGACCCCAACAGTTCGCTGTTTGATGCATCGGGGTACACCGTTCTGGGCGGCACCAGCTTTTCCGCGCCTCTGGTAGCGGGCGTGGCGGCCCTGGTGTTGGATCCGCAAGCGCTGCCCTTCTTTGACGCAGACCGCGTGAAGTCCGCCATCGTCAACGCGGCTGAGGACCGCGAAAACTACGACCGCAACATTGACAACGGCAATCTGGAACCGGCCTACAACATCGCCATGGGCGGAGGCGAAGTGCAAGCGCCTTGGGCCATTGACTCGGTTGTCACGATGAGCCCGCAGACCCTCGACTTTGGCGAGGTGACCGCCAATCGGCTTTCCCAGGGCATTACCCGCACCATTCGCATCCGCAACGACTTCACCACATCGCTGCGTCTCACCTTTGAAAGGGATTCCTATGCCCCGGCGATCGACACGAGTAGCCCCGTGGTCTGGACCCTCCCGGGTCCGGTGGACGTTCCCTCCGGCCAGACGCGTGATGTGGAGTTTCGCCTCAGCGGCAGCGTGCCAAACACGCTGGACCTCTACGATGGGGTGATTCTTGTTCGCGGGTCAGGCGATTCCGCCAACAACATTCCCGACGTCAAGATCCCCTATCTGTATCTTGCCGGCGACACCGTCCCCTGCAACATCATTCCGCTGAGCGGTGATGGTACGGGCATCGCCAACGAAGACTATTCGCGGCGACCGACGGTAAAGGTGACGGACTGTCGCGGCTTGCCCATTGCCAACGTGCCCATCACCTGGAACGTGGTGGGTGGCGGGGCCACCTTCGTCAGTAGCACCGGCGATACGGACGACTATGGCATCGTGGAAGCGCGCTTCAGGTTAGGCCCGAACATCACCGATCACGTGATTGAGGCCACTTATCCGGACGCGGGCGGCATCAAGGCATCGTTCCTGGTGCGCGCCATCGCTGACCCTGTGGTGAATCAGGGCGGCATCGTGGAAGGCGCGGGCTTCACGGCCAATCGCGCTGTCGCGCCGGGCAGCCTGGTGTCGATCTTTGGTGTCAATCTGGGCTCAGTGACGCTGGGGGCGGCCCGGGTGCCGCTACCCATCGCCATCGGGGGAGTGAACGTTTCCACCGATAGCCGCGACCGTCAGGTAAGCCAGCCCGCGCCCCTGCTGTTTGTCAGCCCCGGCCAAATTAACGTGCAGATTCCCTGGGAGTTTGCTGGCAAGCCCAATGCCGTCGTCAAGGTGAACCTGGGGGACATCTCTACCCAGGTGCGCGAGGTTGCCATCAACAACTTCTCGCCCGGCCTGTTCCAATACACTGAGGCTGGAACGAACCTGAGGTTGATCGCCGCCGAGGTCTTCCGCAACGGCCAACGCCTGGGACTGCACGGCTCAAACCGCAGGGTGCAGGCTGGAGATGTCCTGGAGCTGTTTGCTAACGGGCTGGGTCCCATTAGCAATGGCAATCCGCCCAGCGGGGTGGCCACGCCGGGTGATCGCCTCTACACCACAGCAACCGCACCCACGGTGCTCATCAATGGTACGCCCGCGCCGGTGCAGTTCAGCGGACTTGCCAGTGGATTCGTGGGCCTGTATCAGGTGAACGTGGCGATTCCCTCCGGTATTCCCGCAGGTGAACGCGACATCATCATCCGCATTGGCGGGGTGGATTCCGCCGCGGGCAGGATCCTCATCCAGTAACGGACTGCGTTCGACGTGGTGGGTGGCGGCATTGGGTTTTGGCCCGCGTTCCAGGTTCTGGCCGGGCTTCCGGGCCTTGGCCCCAGGCCGCTCACCCCCGCGCGCTTCGGTTCGCCAACCGGGGTACAATAGGCTTTGCGGCGCGTCCTCGCCGTCCTGTTGGGTTTGGCATGGAAGAGATTAAGAACAAGCTGAGAGCCGAAATCGCCGCCCTCGATTACGAGTTGCGTACGGAGCTGCCCAAAGAGATCGCCAAAGCCCGCGCACACGGGGATTTGAGTGAGAACGCGGAGTATCACGCCGCCAAGGAGCGTCAGTCCTTCGTCGATGCCCGCCTGGGCCAGTTGAAGCGGCGGCTGGGTGAGCTGTCGATGATCGACATGACCAAGATCCCGAGTGACCGAATCGGCCTGGGATCCACCGTCGTGCTGATGGATCTCGACAAGAACGAAGAGGTCACCTACCG
>JALOKO010000413.1 GCA_025456495.1 Bryobacterales bacterium
ATCAGCATCGAAACCCATTGGCCTGGACCCGGTGGGGACAAGTTCCAGGCCAGCATGATTGTCGGCCAGAACCTCCACGACCTGGTAAACGCTTAACGGAAAGGGCGTGGCGCTCCCCTCGTGCGACCACGCCCTTGTTCCTTTACCCACCCTCAACGGGCAGCCGCTTGCCTACGCATTCGTGCTCTCGATCAAGGCCTCCAGTTCCTCCTGGAGTGTTCGCACCCGGTCCCGCAACGCCTCGATGGCGGCTTCCTGTGTGGATGCCGTCGCCTGCATCGCGCCCAGTTCCTGTGCGAGCTTCTGCACTTGTGTTTCCTGGCCCCGCACGCTGTTCAAGCTACCCATATTGCGCCGCACCCTCTCCATGCTGTTGTTCAGTGTGCTTAGTCGCTTCTCGGCATCACTCAATTCCTGCTGCGTGCGGGCAATCTCCCGCTGCTTGGCGATGATCGCCTCCAAGGCTTGTCGTACCGCCTGCGAAATCGTGCTGTTCCGGCTGTACACCAACAGCGCATTCTCGTTCATGTTGCGCAGTTGCACGATGTCGGTATGGGGGTACTCCTCGACAATCTCAATCTGCGCCGCCCCATTGGCCGGCAACTCCACCCGGAAACGATTGGCAGTAGATGTCTTGGCGACGGGCTGTGGCGATACCACCTCATAGTTCCGCACCACCGGACGCTCCACCAGCAGCGTCTTGGCTCGGGCATCCATATTGCTGGCGCTGTACTTCAGGTTTGTCCGCATACGCAGGCTTACTGTCATCACTCCCCGCTGGATTTTCACCTGCTGGATGTTGCGCGTGCCGCTGGAGGGCTCCAGCCGGATGTTCGTGCCCAGATCCACGCCGTAGCTCAGCAGCCGCTTTTCGCCCTTCACGGTAGTCTCAAACAGCGCCTCACCAGCGTACTCTCCGCCGTCAAAGACGGTCACGGGGCCTCCGTCCAGCGTCAGCCCAGAATCGTTATCCATCTCGAAGGCCAGCATCGGATGGTTCTTCACGCTCTGGCGGTCGCTGTAGATCAACAGGCGCGTCGCCGACACCGGCGTCTGCAGGAAGGGAAGCATGACGGACTCCCCCTTGCGCACGTTCACCCTCCCGGGAAACTCATACGAAAACAACGCCCCAGCCTCAATACCCTTGGCGGTCTCTGCAATCACACTCTCCCGCGCCACGGACGCTTCCGCGGTCACTTCCACCGTTTCCGCCATGGACTTGGAACGCATCATCGACGGCGCGGGCGCTGCACTGATAAAGCCACTTGGGGCAGAACCAGCAACAGCCCTTCCCGCGTCTGCAATCGCCACTTGGCTGCGCATTTGGCTCTCGTAGGTGATCGGCCCCACCGCGCTGATCCCCGGCAGTTCCACGAAGGGACGCTCCACATGCACAGGCGCATAGAGGTTCGTCAGAAAACTCACCGGCTTGCCGGAAACCAACGCGAGGGACACGTTGCTCCAATCCTCGCCGGAGGTGTTGTCCACCACCGCCCAACCTTCCAGCACCGGCCTGCCCGTCTCTGGAAACAGGATCCGGTAGCTGGACTTCCACACCGGCATCGGGGCCATATAGCGCGCGGACAGGCGCTTTGCCCCGCTGCCAGTCAAGTCAATACTCACGCTGCGCAACTCCTGATTGCGCGCCTCGGCCACAATCCGTAGGTAATCCGCCATTTGCTGCTGCAGCTTCGGTTCCTCAAAGCGCAACCGGTTCAGGGAAAGCACCTCGTAGGTATTGAAGCTGCCGTTGTCCTCCAACAGAGTCACCAGATCCCGTGACGGCTGCTGGGCGGTGGCTGGCACTTCCTGCGCGCTCACGATTACCCCGGTCACGACGTCCGGTCCGCGCTCTGCCCGAATCCGCGCTCCTCGAAGGGCGTCCAGCAGCGGAGTCATTCCCCGCCCCGCCTCGATGCGGAATGGAAACGCCTTCAGCTTGTCTTCCAAGCTTTCATCGGTGCTGAAGCGCACCCGCGCCACGGCTCCCCCGTCCACAGACACGCTCATTGACTTCAGGATGTCGGTCATGTCTTCGGCGCGGAACGACAACATTACGCTGCCCGCGCCGGGCGCTGGACCCGCACGCTCCACGTACGCCACGCCGTTCTTGTAAATCACCACCCTCTGCACGGGCAGGTCCTGCGCCCACGCAGGCGCCATGATCGCAATCCATGCCCCAAAGCCAAGCAGGCAACCGACGCCGCGCCAACCAGTCTTCATTGCAAAGCGAGCGCATCTCATTTGGCAAACCTCCCGGCGAACCTTGGCCCCGGCGCCATCATCGGAAAGATCACGGAATCGTTGGCTAAGCACAAAGACTCCCCAATCGGCGAAACGGTTCCCTGCTATTCTCCCATTGCTTTCAAGAGGACGCGCTTTGGTCGCATCCCGTCAAACTCGGCGTAATACACCTGCTGCCATGGACCCAGGTCCAGCCTCCCCGCAGTGACCGGCACAATCACCTGGTGATGAACCATCAAGCTCTTCAGGTGGGCATCCCCATTGGTTTCGCCCGTGCGGTGATGCCGATAATCGGAACGAAAGGGCGCCAGTTGCTCCAGCCACTGGTCGATGTCCGCGATCAACCCGTCTTCGGCGTCGTTTACGTATACCCCGGCCGTGATGTGCATTGCCGACACCAGAATCATCCCCTCGGTGATACCACTTTCGCGCATCAACTGCTCCACCTCGCTGGTGATGTTGATGTACTCCCGCTTCCGCTTTGTTTGAAACGTAAGGTGCTTGGTGAGAAACTTCATATCCGCTCATCGTAGCGGAACCCCGTGTCCCCGCACTGGGCATGCCACCGGTATCGCCGTGGCGCCGCCCGCACCGCCGGGTGAGGTGAACCCGCCCCAAACCCTGCGCCCTCGACAGTCCCTGAGGCCTTGACAGCCCCTGAGCCTTTTCGTCAGACTCGAAGCTGGGCGCTTATGGGCGTAGTGGCCAAAGCTGCGATCTCTTTGATGTTTTCGTGACTGAATCCCATGCGCGGCGCCACCATCGCTGGAGAGTTGAGGTACTGCTTTGCGATCGCTGTTGCTCGTGTTCCTTGCTTGCGCTCTCGCGTTGGCGCAAATCCCCACTGCCCCCGACCCTGACGAGATCCCCGTGTATCTCCCCGGTGGTGAGGAAGCAGGCCCGTCGCTTCCCTCCAATCGAGGAATCGGCCCCATCTTCTCGCAGAATCGGCTGCTCCGCATCACGCCTTACCTGGGCGTGCAGGGCGTGTACGACACGGGCCTGCTGCCCCTCTCCACCAACGAAAACGGAGATCTGGTGCGCAAGCCCGCAATCGGCATTATGGCAACCTTTGGCGCGGCCGGCTCTCGCCCCTTTCGCCGCTCGCTGCTGAACTTGGCCTACAACGGCAACGTCACTCACTACCCGTCCATCCCATTCCTTTCCTTCAGCAACCATCGCATGGAGCTTGCCTATAGCCACAGCATTAACCGCCGGATTACGTATCTCAGCAATGGTGGCGCAATCGTGATGAATACTCCGTTTGGTGGCTTTGGGATTCCTGGAGGCATGCCTTCCCTGGATGCCAATCCTACCAGCGAGGTATTTAATACGCCGATTTTCTCGCTCACCACCCAACAGTCAGTCAATTATCAAAGGACGGCTCGCCTGGGCATTACGCTTGGCGGTGGTGCGTTCAATACCTTTCGTCGTAGTGAAGCCCTGGTCAGCGTCCAGGGCGTGAATGCTACCGGGACTGTATCCTATCGCTTGAGTGGGCGCACAACCGTCGCCGGCGTTTACAGTTTCGGCCAGTTCTTCTTCAGTAATTCGTACGGTGGCACAAACTTCCATCAAGCGAACGTTGAACTTGCCCACAAACTGAGTAAACGGACAGAGATTGCTCTGGGGCTGGGGGGCGTACGGATTGAGTCGCAGTCGCTGCGTAGCGTCCCCTTAGACCCCATCATCGCTAGCCTACTCGGACGCTCGACTGGCATTGAGGCTTTTTATCGGAAGAACTATTTGCCCAACTTTACCGCCACATTCCGTCATTCTCTTCGGTCCGTTTCGTTCAATGCTCAGGCCAGCCGCATGGTAAACCCTGGCAATGGACTTGTGCTTACGAATCAAATGACCAATGCCTCGGCAGGATTGAGCTACTCAGGACTACGGAGGGCCACTCTCAGCTAATGTCAACGTCGGAACCACCTATGCGCTAGGTGGAGGATTGAGTTGGACGGCGGGTGCAAGTGTTCGTCGATTTGAGTTCGGTGGCGAAACTCCCGTACCGATTTTCTTTCAGCGTCCCCAGTATCAGTTTGTTACCGGCTTGCGATGGTCGCCCTCGGCGATTCCGGTCCCGTTCTTCTAGGCTCGGCTGTCGGCCCGGGCCTGCGTCATCGCCGCGCACATTGCTGGTTTCGGGCGCCGCTCTCGCCCCCCCCGGTTCAGGATCATCCACGTGTCCATGACTGTCCTGGTTGTTGATGACGAAGTCGACCTCGCCTCCGCCCTCTCGCTCTACCTCGAGCGCGTGGGATATCATGTCCGCGTGTGCTATTCCGCCGGTCAGGCCAAGGCCCTGCTCGCCTCCGGCGTGACTGACTTTGACCTTGCGCTGGTTGACCATCAACTCGGCGACGAGTCCGGCTCTGACCTCACCATTCTTCTCCTCCGCCGCATACCCACCTTGCGCGTTGCGCTGATGAGCGGATTACCCCTTGACCCTGAGGACCTTCCGCAAGTTACCCCCCATCGCCTCGTCTTTTTACAAAAGCCCTTCCGGCCCGCGGATGTCGCCGCATGCCTGCGCGAACTCGCCCGTGCCGGTACGTCCCCTTGATCCGGGCCTGTCGGCCTTGCCCGCTGCTTGCCGCCTCCCCCGGGATTCGGATCACCCCTCATGCCACCATCCATTGACGAACCCATCGAACGCCTTATCCACCGCGCCGCCGAAGCCCGCTTGCGAGCCATTGCGCCCTACAGCCGTTTCCGTGTCGGCGCCGCCCTTCTGGCCGCTGACGGCTCAGTCATCACAGGCTGCAACATCGAGGCCGCCAACTACTCCCTCACCCTCTGCGCTGAGCGCGTCGCCCTCTGCAAGGCCCTCTCGGAGGGCGTCACCCGCTTTGCCGCCATCGCGATTGTCACGGATAGCTCCCAACTTACCCCTCCCTGTGGCAGTTGCCGCCAATTGTTGTGGGAGTACTGCGGCAATCTCCAGGTGATTTTGGCGTCCCCCTCCGACGCGCAACGTTGTGTTTATCTGTTGAGCGATTTGTTTCCAACTCCTTTCGGAAGTGAATTTCTTAGTACAGAATAACCCGCGTCTCCTTCCGATGGCCGGGCGATTCCCACAGCCCTGCGGGCACACCGGGGCGATCCTCGGCCGGAAAAGAGACGACATATCGGCACTCCACCCCTCCTGTACCCGTTCCCTGCGAAAAAGTGGAACAGAACTGCAATTCCTGCAAAGCGGATTTACATTCTGGCCTCGCGATGCATTAAGATGAGACGAAACGCTTGGCAACGACGCCCTCGGTGGTGCTGTCCTGCGTGATGAATTTTCTTTAGGATTGCGGGCATTTTGGACGCGATTGAGGCTTTGCTAACGGGTGAGATCCTGTTTGCGGCGCGGGTCGGGCCCTTCTGTTCGTCATCCGCGAAAATTCCAGTTTGTTCGTGAAGTCTCTCTTTGGAGACGTAGAGCTGGAAGCGCACACACTACCCCCAAATGGGGTAAGTACGCTGCCCCCGCTTTGGGGATTCGATCTTTTCGGAGTCCGAGTCCGTCGATGCTGAGGATGCGCCTTGCCCGCCCGTTGGAAACGTGGGTGCGACCCTGATTTCTAATGGGAATTGTGTCAGTATTTTCCATTAGAAACAAACCCGCGATTCCGTGGGTGATGTGCTTGCTGGAATGGCCTTGATGGAGTAGGGAACCCCGGGGCCAGGGCCGGATGGCCTTCTAGCATGAGGGGGGTTCCCGGTAAAAAATAGCCGTCGCTACCAGGGCGACTGGAATCGGTGAGGAGATAAGCATCATGGGCCTTAGTGGATATCGGCCAAAGCGCGACATCGAACCCGGCGAGAAGCCTAATCTACGCCAGTTCTTCGAGGAGTGTCCCCTCGATCGAATCGAATGCCTGTATAACTTCGCCTACCTTCCTGAAGACAAGATTGAACGACTGGCGAACGGCGCCCTGCGCGAGCAGTGGGGCCGGATGAACAAGGTCCTGAAGCGCTATCTGGCCCTTCATGTTGGTCTGGCGGTCCGGCAGGGAAAGTATGTCCAGCAGGATGTAGGGCTTATCTTTTGCGCCGGTCACCTGCAAACTCGTTACGGGAACCCGCTCTACCTACGCTTTGAGGAAAACAAGCAGCAGAAGCCTGCCTATTACCTGCAATACGTCGGTGAGGCGCTGAACTCCTGGGAGCAACTTCCTCAGCCTCCCGAGTAC
>JALOKO010000414.1 GCA_025456495.1 Bryobacterales bacterium
GATCCACTACCCAAACGTGCGGTACGCCAAAGGCAAGGTGATCCTCAACCAGCTCTGCAACCCTACTCAAAGTGTCCGTAGGCGATAGGATCTCCACCACAATCAGGGGCCGCGAGGTGAGCACCGTCTCAGTGGGCCTTCCTAGCGTCACACACACATCCGGGATGCGATACCGATTCGGGCCGAGCTTGACCCGTTGCTCCGAGATCGCCCAAAGTCCATGGGTTTGCCGCAGTTTCCTGGCCCAAATGCCAAACCACATCTGCAGAAGTCCATGATCTCGTTCGCCCAGGTTGCGCTAAACGATTTCGCCGTCGACGTAGTCCACGTCGGGACGGAAGCGGGTGGCCAGATACGCTTCGGCCGAACTGAGGGATTTGGTGGGCATTCGTCTATCGCAGCCGCTTCCCGGCCCACGTGCGGGCGGGAACGCGGTCATCCGGAAACGCGGGGGCCAGGGGGAGGCCGGTGGCTATGAATCGGCAAGCCCTTCTTTGCCGCCGTAGGCTTCGTCCAGCACTTCCATCACGTGCATCACACGCTGGCCGTTGCCGTGTTGACGGACACCTGCCTCCAGTTGCAGTAAGCAGCCTGGGTTCGCGCTGGTGATGATCTCCGCGCCGGTGGCATTGGCGTTGCCCATCTTCTTGGTCAACAGGCTCATAGACAGGTCAGTGTGCAGCACGTTATAGATGCCTGCGCTGCCGCAACAATGGTCCGCCTGGGCCATCTCTTTCAGCGTCACCCCAGGGATGGCCTTCAGCAGTTTGCGCGGCGGGCTGGGCAACTTCTGGCCGTGGGTGAGATGGCAGGAATCCTGGTAGGTCACCCAGGCCTTGTACTCGCGCTGTGGTGGGCGGAAGTCGATGGAGGCCAGAAACTCATTGACATCCTTCACCTTGCGGCTGAACTCATGGGCACGGTTGGCGTAGGCGGGGTCGTCTTCCAGCAGGTCGTGGTATTCCTTCAAGGCGCATCCGCAGCCGGCGGTGTTGGTAAGGATGGCATCGTAGCCGCCATTCAGTAGCCCATCGATGTTCTGTCGGGCCAAAGCCTGCGCCTCCGCTTTGCGCCCAGCATGCACATGCAATGCGCCGCAGCAGGTTTGTTCGGCGGGCACCACCACCTCGCAGCCATTGCGACGCAGCACGCGCACCGTAGCCTCATGCAGTCTGGCATAGCAGACGTTGGCCATGCAGCCGCCTAGCATCGCCACCCGATAGCGCTGGGCGCCCTCTGCCGGAAAGCTCTTGCCATACTGCTGGAAGAAGCTGGGAAACTGCGCGCGGGGCGCCAACTTGGCCAGTTGCAACAGCCGGGGAAAGCGCGCCAGCAGTTTGCTGCGTAGCATCCAACGCTCAATGCCCCAGTGTTGGTAGAGGTACAGCGGATAGGCCAGCAAGCGCAGCCACTTTGCCGAAGGCAGCACCCGGCCGAAGAGGAAATTGCGCAGCATGCGGTCTCGCCAGGGGCGTTTGGCGGTCACTTCGATTTCCGCGCGGGCCGCTTCCACCAGGCGTCCGTAGGGGACCCCCGACGGACATGCCGTCTCGCACGCACGGCAAGCCAGGCAGAGGTCAATGTGCTGCTGATAACTGTCGCTGATCTCGGCTTTGCCCTCGTGAACCTGCAGCATCTGGTACACGCGCCCCCGCGGGGAATCCGCCTCCAGCCCTAGTTCCCGGTAGGTAGGGCAGGCATTCAAGCACAGGCCACAATGGACGCAGGTGTCCAGGTCTTTCAGCTTGGGGCCAATGCCTGAGGAGGTACCAGCGGAGAGCACTCGCAATTCAGATGCGGCCATACAGCCTCCCGACATTCACCAGCCCTGAAGGGTCAAAGTGCTCCTTCAACGTCTGCATCACACGCAAATCAGATTGCTGGCCAACCCAAAGAGTGCGCTGTTCGCGGGTGAGTTGGCTGGCTTGAAGCAGGACAGCGCGGCGACCCTGCGACTCCAGATACTGCAGGGTGTCGAAGGCGCTGTCAGCATCGCGATAGGCGGCGTAGACAATGCCCGATGCGGCGCGCGCTACCACCTGTCCACCCAGCATATTGGCGTCGTGGAAGATGCGGCTGTTCTGGCTGGCCAGTTGGATCACCACCCCGTCGGCATGGGCCTGGGTGCGCGTATTCAGCCATTCGCGCACGCGCTGCCAGATGTAAAAGGCTGGCTCCTCGGGCAGCGCTCCCGGCATTGCGAAACTGGAGCCAGCCAAATGCCCGGAGATGCGTGGCAGCACCTCCGGCATGCACGCAAAGCGCGCCAACAAAGTGGGTCCATCCAACCGCATCTTGTCCGCTGCCGCAGCGTTCAGGTAATCCAATGCCACGGGGGCCACGGGCGCGGCCAGCAAACAATCGCGCAGCGCCCCCAAGTCGGGTGCGTTGATGCCCGTAAAGGCGAAGGTGTGGTTGAACTTCTCCACAGGTGACACCCGCAGGTTTACCGTCACCATCGGACCCAGGACGCCCCACGAACCCACGAACAGCTTGTTCAGGTCATAGCCCGCCACGTTCTTGGCCACCATTGCGCCGGACTGCACGCGGCGGCCTTGGGTATCCACAAACTCAACGCCAATCACATAGTCACGCGCCGTCCCGTAGGCGCGGCGACGCGATCCGCAGAGGTTTGCCGCCACCACGCCGCCGATGGTGGCTTCGTCATGGAAGGGAGGGTCCAGGGGCAGCATCTGTCCGCACTCGGCCAACATGCTGTTTAACTCGCGAAAGGGCATTCCCGTCTGCACGCGGACGCAAAGATCGCCGGGGGTGTATTCTTCCACCTCCCGCATGCCGCTGGTGGAAAGCGTGAGGTCCGGGGGCGCGATGGGTCCCGCGCAGCGCCACTTGGTGTCGTTGCCGATGATGCGGATCTGCTTGTCGGCGGAATAGGCAGCCCCGTAGGCTTCAGCGAAGTCCTGTGCTGTGGCGGGCGCAAGCGTTTCCATAAGCCTTAAGCGAGTTCCCCTTCGATGACCAGGGCCTGATGGCCGACAACGCGTGGCGCCACAAGAGTAGCCACTCCATTCTGCCAGCTTATGGGAAGTTCTTGCCGCTGCGGAACGAGCATGGCTGCACGCGGCCTGCCTTTCGTGCGCAGATGCAGAGTCACGTTCTCCACCAGCCCCGCCTCTTCAATGATGTCGATGTTGGGCGCGCGCCGGGTGGCGGGGTAGTACAGCAGGTGCGCCACCAGCCGCTTTCCGTTGGGTTCATTCTGTTCCAGTAGGGTCACCTGCCCGGCTGACGGCATACCCTCCACACGGAGCGCGGGCTCCGGCAACAATCGCCTCAGCAACGCCGCCACCACTTGCTTCTGGACGCCGAAACCGTCCGTGGCATAGCTGGTGAAAAAGGGGTTGGCGATGTAGGCCACCTTCCCGCGCAAGGTGATCACGGGTTCTGCAGTCGCCGGTCCGGGGGGCGTCTGCTGGTGACTGCTGAAGGCCTGCGGGCTGCGGTCGAAATAGGGATGCGCGTAGGTGGCCAGCACCTCCGTGCCTGGCTTGGCCACCACGGAAAGCCCGCGCTGATACAGGAAGTAGGGCTGCCGGTCAATGCCCGGAAAGGCGTCCGCGTGCAGCGCCAGGTACTCCTGCTGATAGCGCGCCTGACCCTCGTAGCCAATGCCCAGTTCGTCCAGCGCAAAGCGGTTGGATGCCTGGTCCAGCAGGCTCTTGTGGCTGACCAGCAGCGCCCCGCCCTTGGCCAGGAAAGGCCGCAGCTTGGACAGGATACGCGGGTCCGGCGCGATGGCGTCCGGCAGAATCACCACCTTGTAGCGGTCCAGAGGGCTTTCGATATCCAGGATGTCGAATTGCTGGTGTAATTCCACCAACATGTTGGTGAAACCCTGGTCAATCTCCGTGATCTTCTGCGTGGTGGAATCCGGGTTGGTGCTGGTGGAGGAATAGACCCCAATCTCCGCCACGCCGCGCGTGTGGCGCGCCCACGGTTCCAGCGCTTCCACCTTGGCGTAGGTGCGGCCGATCCGTTGGTAGGTGACGGGGTCCAGTTGACCGCGCGGATGCAGTTGATCGCCCACGCTCACGCGGCATCCGTTGGCCAAAAAGTTCAGGCACTCGAAATCCAGCGCGGCCTGGTTCTTCAAGCCGCCGAAGTCGCCCCAGGACTTGTGGAAGCGGCCGG
>JALOKO010000415.1 GCA_025456495.1 Bryobacterales bacterium
CTCGCCTTCCACGGAGTTGCGGTGGTAGGAACCCTGGCTCAGGATCATGTCCCCGATCATGCCATCGGCAATGGCCTTCTTCGCCTTATGCCACTGGTCTGAGGACGTGGTTTGCGAACCCACCTGCAGGATGCGCTTGGTTTCGCGGACGGTCTGGGTCAGTTGGCGGACTTCCTCCAGCGTGTGGCACATGGGCTTTTCCAGATACACGTCCTTGCCGGAATCCATCGCTTCCAAAGCCTGCTTGGCGTGCCAGTGGTCCGGCGTCGCCACAATCACGGCGTCGATGTCCTTGCGGGCAATGATCTCGCGGTAATCCAGATAGCCGTCACACTTGTGGAATTCCTTGTTGCGGTTGACGCGCTTCTGATAGACGTCGGCCACCGCCAGCACCTGGCAACTGTTCTTTCCCGCGCCCACCTTGGCGAAGGTCCGGCCTACGTAGGAACCGCGTCCGCCGACGCCAATGACGCCCACCTGAATGCGGTCGTTGGCTCCGATCACCCGGCCCGGGTTCAACTTGTTGCGGTTTGCAAACGCCTGGTTGGCGACGCCTACGGTGGCGCCCACGGCAGCGGCGCCGCGGACAAAATCTCGGCGGTTCAACGGAGATTCGCTCATACGTGGTCCTCTTCTGAAAGTGGTAGTGGGATGAAATCCACTCAAATTATATCGCCCTTTCCTGCGGGATGTAGCCTGTCTTGCCGTCTTCCAAGCGCACGTCTTGCCGGTGCGAGGTCGGATTTCCGGGGGCCACCGCCGGTGAATGCATTCACTGCCCCTCGGCCGCCGCGCCGCCCGTGTCGCCCATCAGCCAATCCCAGGTGCGCATGGCGCGCTTCACCGCCGCATCCACATCCTCAGCCAATAGGAAACCGTCCCCCACCAGGCGGGCGGCGGCCCCTCGGGCTTGGCGCTGATAGTCATCGCGATTCCGATAGCGTGCATCCACCGGCTTCCGCGGGTCGCTGTTGGCGGTTGCCTCCTGTTTGGTGCGGGCAAACGGAATGAAGCTGCCCACCATGCTGGAGAGTTCGCGGGTTGGTCCTGTATTGGCCCGGAACGGGTTCCAGCCCGTGTAGGTGGCCAGGGGAGCAAGCAACTCCACCGTATGCACGCCCGCCATTTCATTGCCGTCGGCGTTCACCTGGGGAACCAGCAAGGGAAACTCCTTGCCCAGCACCGGCGGCTCCTGGTCGATGATGCCATCGCGCCAGAACTTCGGCCCGTAGTCCACACGGTAGGCCTTCTGGATGCGCGTCACCAGCGGGGCATTGGGGATGGCCGGCCAGCGCAGGCCTTCGGGCGGGATAAGGCTGCGCGCCTTCATCGTGGGAATGCGGCTTTCCGGGGGAGCCACATCGTCCTTCACCCAGCGCAGCAGGTGGCCCAGCAGGGCGCGCATCGCCGGGCGGTAGTCATTCGGGTTCGCCAACTGCTGCCCCTCCGTCTGCGTCGGCGGCCATGCCTGCGGGCCGTGCTGTCCCCCGGCCAGCAGGTAGATGCGCGTAGTCGCCGACGGCGTCACATCCTTGCGGCCATCCAATGTCGTGTGCATCTGTGACGCGGCGCGCCCCCAGTATTCATACGAACTGTTGGTGTAGAAGACGCGTGGCAGCAGTTCTTCGTCCTGCTCAGTCAACCGGCTCAGGATGCCCTCTTCCAGCCCGGTTTCCGCATCAGCCTGCGCGCGGTCGCTGAACGGGTAAATGTCCGTCGGATAGAAGTGATTGCGAAACGGGTGCCCATCGCGAGAGGGTTGGGCGAAGCGGACGTTGAAGCTGCCACGGCCCCCTCCCGCCACATGGATCAGCATCCCATCGAAGGCCCGGTTGCGTTCCTCATCCTGGTTCAGGCCATGGTACAGCAGCGTGCGCAGCAAGCGTCCGCTCTGCGAGACACCGAACGCGATGGCGTGTTCGAAGCGATAGTCCTGCACCCCGAACAAAGCCTCGTCGGCGTGCTTGACGTACGCAGCCGCATCGCGCAAGGCCACCATGCCCAGCCCTGCGACGGGCGGGTTCTCCGCAACATAAACCACTTCGTAGATCCGGTGCGGGTCGAAGCCGCCCTCCAAATACACGCGCGTGGGGTCAGCCTTCACCATCCCGTCCTCCATGCGGGCGAAGCGCCACTGGCTGCGCGGGATCACGCGGCGCGTCCCTTCGCGGCTGTCGCGCACCGTAAGCACGTTCTGTTCGTCGTCGGGGTCTGCTACCGGATAGGCCTTGTGATCGCGGTCCGCCAGGCTGTGGCTCAGCACGCGATCAGTTGCCAGAATCTCTGACCGGACCAGGCCGCGAATGGGGGTGCGATCCACGTTGCGTGCCACCGGCACATAGGCGCGCAACCGGTCTTCCCCATCCGGCACATCAAACTGCCAGCCCACCCACAGCAGCGAATAGCCCTGGTTCATCAGAAAGCCGTCTCCGAAATCAGCAGCCAACCGCGGGTCATGGGTCCGCTGCGCACCCTGAAAGAACGGCAGCGCCAGCTTGTTCCCGCGATTCACCACTTCACACAACATTGTGCCGTTGCCCTTGGTAGGGTCCAGAGGCCACAGCAAATAGAAGTCCGCTGAAAACTCGACGTCGCCATCGGCGTTCCTCGGGGCAAGGTCCAGATCCGCGATCTCGCTGTTGGCATCATCGTCCGGATCCACCGCATAGTAGATCTTGCCCTGCAGCGCTTCATAGGCTCCGGTTTCGCCGAAGGCCTTGCCGTTCAGCACCGTGCCGCTCCAGGTGACCTCCACGCGTTCCACCCTGGCCAGAACGGGAAGGGCGCACAGCGCCAGGGCCAGCACAACCAGCGCAACGATTCGGTTCAACACACAACTCCTTCAGCGGGCAGAGGTCAGGAAGCGCCGCTCCACATAGTGACGGCTGTCTCGTAGGTTCTCGGCAAGGCCGCGCGTGATGCGGGTGTCGCCCTCCCAGGCCAGCTCCACCATCAGCAGGCCCTTGTACTGGGTCTGTTGCAGGTAGGCGGCAATCGGCCGATAGTCCAGGTCTCCATCGTCCAGCCTCTCCCACCAGTCACCCTGCCGGGAGTTGCGCAGGTGCAGGCTCTCCAGGCGCGGACGGCATTCGCGCAGCAGCGCCATCACGTCCTGGCCGGCCCGATGCGCCCAATGGGTATCGAAGCAGATGCGCGTATCCGCGGCGTCCGTGTGCTGCAGCCAGTAGCGCCAATTCCGCGCGTCATCCATCAATTCGGCGTCGTGTTGATGCAGCAGCAGGGTCAGCCCCTGGCCCCGCGCCAGGCGTGCAATCGTCCGGATGGCTTCTGCTTCGACCGCCAGTTCCGCGTCGCTCTTCCGCGCCTTCTGGGCTTTCGGCTGCGGGTTCAGGTTCAGGAAACGCGCGCCCAGCGTCGCGGCGTTGTACAGCAGCGCCGAAGCCTGTCCCAGCGCCTCCGCGCGGCCATCCCGATCATAGAGTTTCCAGCCTGCGTACGCCACCGGATAGCGGATGCCCAGGCGGCCGCCAACATCGCGCAACACGCCAAGATTGCGATTGCTCAACAGGTCGCCCATCAATTCCAGTTGATAGATGCCGGCTGCCGCGTGGGCCTCCAGCATGGCGGGTAGATGGTCAGCCAGACGCTGGCCCTGGCGTTGGTGGAACTGCTGGAACACGTACACCTGGGCGCCGATGCGTGCCCGTGCCTCTGCCGCCGTGGCGGGCGAGGGCGCCGCCCATCCCGCGTTGCAGGTCACGGTGGGAAGCAGCGGCAGCGCCACCCCACTCAGCGTCAAGTGCCGCAGCCATGCTCGCCGATTCAGCTCAATGGGCCGCATGGCTAAACGCCCGTCACTTCCTTCAGTCGCGTAAAGAAGCTGCGCTTGCGCTCCGTATTGATTCCCCAATTCACGGGCGGGCACTGGTAGCCATCCTTGTAATTGCTCTCGCCTGGGTCAAAGTACCCCCATCCGGCATAGGAACGCACCGCGTTCAGCATGTTGTTGACGGGCTGCTCAAAGTCAAAGTGGTCGTCCTCGTTAAACAGGATGGGCTTGGGCGCATAGCCGGGGTCAATGCGCACCCGCGACACCATGTTCGTGATAATGGCCGGATCCTTCACCCCGTTGCCGTGCAGCAACACAAAGTCGCTGCTGTGGATAAGCGCGGAGGGCGGAAT
>JALOKO010000416.1 GCA_025456495.1 Bryobacterales bacterium
AAGGTCTAAGCCTTGGAACTGCACATCGCGAATGGGGTGCGAAGGAAACCCGCTAAACAGGATTCGACCCGCACTGCTGACCGTGGTGTTGTGAAAGCGTACACCGCGCAGGATGCCCGCCTGGCTGTCCTCGGAACGGCGCTTGAGGTCAAGCACCAGCGGCCATTCCACCGTATCGCGATGGACCGCGCGAGTCTCAATAACCGTGTTGCTGAACTGCAGATTTTCCACGGTGGCTCCATCGCGAACGAAGACGCCAATGCCACCCTGAGACCGTAGGATCACCAGATTGCTCACCACCACATTCCGAATGGGGGCATGGGTCCGGGTACCGACGCGCAGCGCCATGCCGCCGCTTTCCAGGGTGCTGTCGCTGATGGCGATATGCTCCGCCGGTGGGGCGACACCTTCCACGAGGCCGGTCTGAATGACGATGCCATCGCCACCACCGCGATACTGCAGGCCGCGCACCTGAACGCGGGACGAGGAATCCAACACCACGCCGTGCAAGGCCGGGGCCAGCAACGCGTTCTCAATGGACACGTTGTTGATCCACGCGCTGTCCACCACGCGCAACGAGATGGTGAAGGCAGGAGAGCGACGCAGCCGGATATCCTGGATCCGCACGTTGGCGCAGTTTTCCAGCAACACCAACGACACCAGACGAGAGCCTGGATTGCGGATGGTGGTTTCGTCGGGCGCGGGTACAGGGCCTGCCTGCACCTCACCAGGGCCGGTGATGGCAACCGTATCCAGCCCCTTGCCGTAGATCAAGGCGGGGGCCGGATAGTCTGACGCACGGGAGCTGGCCAACAGGACGGCGCCCGGGGCCAGATGGAGGGTGATGGAATCCCGCAGGAACAGCGTCCCGGTGAGATAGCGGCCCGCAGGAAACGTCAGGGTGCATCCCCCGTTCACTGCGCAGGCGTCAATGGCGCCCTGGATGGCGGCCGTCTCGACATTCGCGCCATCGCCCGCGACTCCGAAATCGCGCACATTGCGTATCGCCACGGCTTCGGCCATCAACCACAGGCACGATAGTCCCAGCAGCAGGCCTAGCTGCAACGCCCGCGACGCGCGGCGTGACGTGATGGAGATGCAATGGCCCATATCCTGGAGTTCACCTGGAAGGTGGCTAGTAGCGGGGCACGGTAGCGTCAATCAACAAGCTCCAGGCGTCAATACCACCGGACATGCTCACGCAGTTGGTGACGCCCTTTTCGCGCAGCCAGGCCACCACATTCAAGCTGCGCATGCCATGGTGGCAGAACACCACCAGTTGCGAATCCTCGGCCTCGTCTTCCAAGCGGCTTAGATGCTGCGGCACGGTGTTCATGGGAATCAGCTCGGCACCGGCGATGGAGCAAATCTGGTGCTCCTTCAATTCCCTAACGTCAATTAGCTTGATGGCAGCGCCCGCCTCAAGCTGTGCCTTCACTTCATTCGGGTGAATCTCAAATTGCATAGCGATGATGAGTCCTTGAGAAACCACGCGCATCGGGTGGCGCGGTTAGCGAACGCCCAACTCCCGGAGGAGTTCCTGGGCGTTATAGATTTTGTCCAGCGCCTCCACAATGCCTTGGGATGCCACGAAGACGGCCCGTGCGGTGCGGTCCTGATAAACGAAACGGTTGGGCAGGCTGGGAATATTCCCGTCAAAGACAATCCCCACTACCTCGCCCTTGGTATTCACGGCAGGGCTGCCACTATTGCCTCCATGGATGTCCGCGCTGGTGATGTAGTTGAACGGAGTGCCGAGGTTGAGCTTCTTGCGGCTGCGCAGCCAGGAATCCGGCAGGATGTAGGGATCCTTGCCGGTGGCCTTCTGGAAAGCCTGCCCCAGGGTGGTGAAGGGTGGAATCTTGCGGCCGTTCGTTTCGGTATAGCCACGCATGGGGCCGAAGCTCAAGCGCAAGGTGAGGGTGGCATCCGGGTAGTCGTTCTCTCCGTAGACACCGAAGCGCGCCTGAGCAATCTTGGTTTCGGCGTCGGTGATTGACCCCTCGATGTTGTCCTGGAACTCCTTAATCAACCGACGCGATTCGGGCTCCAACAGCCGCACCAGTTGCAACATGGGGTCATCGGACTGACGGATTTTCGCGGGATCCTCCGCAAGTTCCTCGCGGAACTTCTTGTCCGCCAGACGAGTGCCCTGCACAGCGGTGGTAGCCACTTCAAGAGGAGTGCGTCCGCCCAGCACCTTTTCAACCACTGGATCGTCGGGATAGGCCTCCTGGAGGGCGCGCAGCGTGTTGGCCAACATCAGGGCGTCAAAGTCCGCGTAGACGGGGGCCTCGCGTATCAGGCGGCGCTTGATTTGCGGCACCGCGGCATCGTTGTAGCCGCGCAGCCGTTCCTCGTTGGGCTTGGCGATCTCTTCCGCATAGCGATGGAAATTCTTGCCAAAGGCAAACAGGGTGGAACCACGGCCGGCATAGGTCTCAAAGAGCAGCGAGCGCTTGTAGATCTTCGCGTAGCGCTCCATCGCTTCGGCCAAATCGGTCCACACGGAACCATACTTCTGCTCTAACTCTTTGCTGGCCGACACCGCCGCGCGGAGTTTCATCTCCTGCTGCTGCTTTTGCGCCATCAACTGCGGGTCTTTCAATCCGCTCAAGAAGCCGGTATAGGCCTTTTGGCTATTCTGAAAGCCGAAGATCTCCTCCAGGGCAATCCGCTTCTGCTCTTCCCCCTTGGCGGCGAATTCCTGCGCATCGGCGATCAGCGAAGCCAGGCGGCTCAACAGCAAGGGATACGAGACATCGCGATTGAACTCCAATTGCGCCATCGTGTTCAGGCGTCCGGTGGTTCCGGGGTGACCGGACACGAACTGCAGTTCCCCTACCTGAGCGCCCTTCCTGCTCCAGCGCAGGTAGTTCTCTGGCTTCACTGGCTGGCCGTTCTCATAGGCGCGCAGGAAGGTGATGTCCAGGCAATAACGGGGATAACTGAAGTTGTCCGGATCGCCGCCAAAGAATGCGCTGGGAAACTCAGGAGCGAACACCAGACGGACGTCCTCATACTCCTTGTAGCGATAGAGGTTGTAGCGCCCGCCGGCGTACAGCGTCACCACCTGACAGTCAGCGCCATTGGCTGAGCAATCGTTTTCAATCTTCGACATCTCAGCCTTACGCAGGCGGTTGGCCTCCGCGCTGTCAGCAGCGGACGCGCCGGCGCCCTGCACCCGCTGAGTGACGTCGGTAATCTCCGCCAGCACGCGAACGCGGGTGCCCGGACAGCGCTTCTCTTCCTCACGCGTGCGGGCGTGGAAGCCGTCCTTCATGTAGTCATTTGCCTGCGAACTGAGGTTCTGGATGCAGCCCGACGCGACGTGATGATTGGTGAACAGCAGGCCGTCCGGAGAGACAAAGGATCCTGACCCGCCACCGAAGTGGACGCTGCCGGTGCGCAGATGATCGAGAAATTGGGGAGTCAGGTCAAACTGGTAGCGCTGCTTCAGCTCAGCACGCAGTGAGTCTGGAACGCGGTTGAATAGCCACATGCCCTCCTCACCAGGGAGCACCAATGCGAAGACAAGCAGCACGCCAAGGGAACGAAGCAAGGTTTTCAATTGCATGACGAAGAGGGCCGAACTAGAACCGGAGTGCCCACGCCCTTCAGTGTAGCGCGAGCGCAGCCAAGGGATGTCCGGGAACGCGGCGGCCGGAGGAATGCAGAGCGGGAAGCACGAAGCGGGGATGGCGATGTCCTACAATAGAGGCTTCCTGTGTCATTCAAGCTTTCCATTCTGATTCCGGTCTACAACGAGCGCACCGTGCTGGAGGCAAGCCTCGCACGCGTGCTGGCTGCGCCGCTACCGGAGAACATGGACCGGGAGCTGATCCTGGTGGACGACTGCTCAACGGACGGCACGTGGGACATCCTTCAGAGGCTGTGCAAGGACAATCCGCTGCTGCAGTTGTACCGGCATGAGCGCAACCAGGGAAAAGGGGCCGCCATCCGCACGGCGCTAGGCTATGCCACCGGGGACTTCTGCCTGGTGCAGGATGCTGATTTGGAATACGACCCCAATGAGTACCCCGTCCTGCTGCAACCGCTGCTGGATGGCCGTGCCGACGCGGTGTTTGGCTCGCGCTACCGGGGCAGTGAGCAGGCGCGCATCCTGCCCTTCTGGCAT
>JALOKO010000417.1 GCA_025456495.1 Bryobacterales bacterium
GCTGTGATGCGCAAGGCCTCGGCCGCCAATTGTGCTTTCTTGGCATCCCGATAGATGATGGCGGCGCAGCTTTCCGGCGAAATCACGCTGTAGGTTGCGTTCTCAAGCATCGAGTTGTCGTTGCCCACGCCGATTGCCAGAGCTCCCCCGCTGCCGCCCTCGCCAATCACGATGGTCAGCACGGGCGTTCCCAGCCGGGCCATTTCGCGCAAGTTGACAGCGATGGCTTCGGCTTGGCCGCGCTCTTCAGCGTCCATGCCGGGATAGGCGCCCGGGGTATCCATCAGGCTGATGATGGGCAACCGGTATCGTGCCGCCAACTGCATGATCCGTAGGGCTTTGCGGTAGCCCTCCGGCTTGGGCATGCCGAAGTTCCGGTGCAGTTTCTGCTTTGTATCGCGGCCCTTCTGCTGACCGACCAAGGCCACCGGACGCCCTTCAAAATCGGCGAAACCCGCCACCAGAGCGGCGTCGTCGCCAAAGGCGCGGTCACCATGTAGCTCGTCGAATCCGTCGAGGACGCGCGCGACATAATCCAGACAATGTGGACGCTTGGGGTGCCGCGCCAGTTGGACACGCTGCCAGGTGGGGCTCCCTGCGACGGACGGCGCCTCGACGACGGCCGTGCGATCCTCCGCCACGGCCTGGTGATGATTTGCCGCGAGGGTTTCCGGCGCCTGATTCTGCGAATCCGGCGCTTCAGAAATCAGCGACGAAGGGGCATTTCCGGCCATTTCCGGGCGATCCCGCCGGTTCAGGTCCTGATGCTCCGGCTGCGGCGTGGGCGAGGCGCTACTCATGAGTGGGTCGCTTTACATTGTCCCACAGTCTCAGGATGCGCCACGGGCCGATGATCGTCCGGGCGCATCCAGGGCGAGTGGACGCTGGCCCACTGGAACTGCGGCGTCGCGCGATGTTGCGGGCGCCGTAGGGTTTCCACTGCCACTTAGTCCTGTTCGTCGGGAGCCTTGACGCCCGTTGCGGAGGCCATATCGACATATTGCCGCTTCCGGTTCATGTCGAAGATCACCACCAGCAATGTGAGAAAGGCCAGGCCGGCCAGCGCAATGAAGCTGATGAGCGTGTTTGCGGTCCGAATGGGCGCGAAGGCGTGCTGGGTGTCTTGCGCCACCAACACAAACCAGCCCAGGTTTCGGTAGTCCTTCTTGAGGCCCGTATCGGCAACGGCAACCACGTGCTTGGATCCACCCGGGTAGGCCGTCACCGTATAGCCCTTGCTCCTGCCTTCCTGCGTTTGCAGCAAGTCACTGACGGCGTCGAAATCCTGGCTCTTCAGATTCATTGAGAGGGTGGTGTTGGGCGCGCTGATGATGACGCCGTCGTCCTTCACGAGGGAGATCCGGGCGGTGGGTCCCATGGTGGCTCGCTTGACGATCCTCGACAGTTCCGAGACGTCCACCAACGCGTCGAGTGACCCGATGAAGCGCTCAGAGCCGGGCTCAAGAATCGGGACGCCGATACCGATGTAGTTGGCGCGGGTCACATCGTCATATAAGACGTCGGTGATGTTGATTTTGCCGCGTCCGTCGCTATGGATTGCCTGCCAGAACTCCTCGTCGGCCTGGTAGAAATCCAACGTCTTGTGGGTGGCCGCGATCACGGCCCCGCGCTCATCGGTGATGGTGATGCGCAGATAGCGGGGATCCAGGCGGATGACGTTGCGCAGATTCTCAGACACAGGGTTGCTGATGATCTCTTTCACCAGCGCCGCGCCCTCGGGCAGGTTCCAACGCCGCTCCGTTTCCTGCACCATGGCCTCAAACGCCGCGGTGGCCATCCCCCGGTAGCGCGTATTGGCCTGCTCAGCGATGCGCCGCACCTCCGGGGTGGCCGCCATCATCGCCGACTGTGTCACCCGGTCGTGGATGAAGGATGAGATTTCGAACGCGTTGGATTCCGCAATGGTGCGGAAGTTGCCACCGATGCTCTCCTGCATGCGGCTGTCCGCCTGAGAGATGGTGAAGAAGCCATAGATGCTGACAGGTACGATGATCAGCATTAAGAGGAAAAGCACTCTGGTGTAGGGAATCCTGGGTTCATAAGCGTTCTGGATGGACATCAAGGGCCTCCTTCCGCGAAAAGTGCCGGGCGCCCCGCGACCTGCCGGCCCGCCGTCTGACTGGGGCCAGGAGCTGCCCGTGGTGAATTCAGCTAGCGCTGGCCTCCACTGCCCTGGGGTGACTGCCTCACCGTCGGGTGACTGCCTCGCCCTGGGATCGACTGCCTCGCCCTGGGGTGACTGCCGCGAGGCGGGTTTCTTGAGAGGTTGGCGCCGTGTGCTGCGTTCCCCGGCCTCAGAATACTCCTCCCGTGCGCGGAATGATAGCTAAATCGGATGACGGCGTACGGAATTGGAGAATCCGCGCGAACGGAAGCCAGGCAAGCCGCGCGTGCGTTTGCCGCTAGCGCGGCTGGTGGGTGGATGGCTTCAGAAGGTGGGCCGGTAATGGATCCGTGGTGAGGGCGTTGAGGAAGGCCAACAGGTCGCGCTTCTCGTGGCTGGTGAGGGCCAGCGGAATCACGCGGTAGTCCTTGTTCTCGGCAATATCGCCGCCGCGATCATAGAAGTCCACCACTTCAGCAAGCGTCGCGAGTGAACCATCGTGCATATAGGGCGCGGTGCGGGCAACGTTGGTCAACGAAGGCGTCTTGAACAGGCGCCAGTCCTCAGGGCGCATGGTTATGTCGAAGCGGCCTCCGTCCTGTGCCCCATGGCCCGCGCCCGCACCCACACTGAGGAACTCTTCCGTGGTGAGGTGCATGCCGCTGTGGCAGAGGTGACAGCGGGCCTTGCCGAAAAACAGCACCCTGCCGCGCTCCACGTCGTCGGTGAGGGGTTGTTTGCGCAACAACCACCGGTGGAACGGCGATGGGGATACCAGAGCACGCTCATAGGCCGCCAGCGCCTGGGTGACCTGCGCGAATGTGGGGGACTGCGCGCCGAAATGGCTTTGGAAGGCTTCCCGATACCTGGGATTGGCGGCCACCGTTGCCACCGCTTGCCGAGGGCTGAGGCCCATTTCGGCGGGATGGGTGAGCGGACCCTCAGCTTGCTGCTCCAGCGTCTGGGCGCGGCCATCCCAAAAGAACCGTCGGCCGTAGGCGCGGTTGATGATGGAGGGGGCGTTGCGGGTTCCGCGCTGATTGGCGACGCCCAGCGAGACGGGCCTTGGGTCAGCGAAGGCGTGCTCCGGACGATGGCAGGAAGCGCAGGAGACCCTGCCGTCCGCCGACAGGGCTTCGTCGAAGAACAGATCGCGGCCGAGTTCCACCAATGCCGCGTTGGCCGTGGCGCCCGCGCCCGGAGGCGGCGGCAGAATGGAGCCATCGGCAAAGGCCAGAACCGCCGCCAAACACCCCGCCAGCAGAACCGCCACGCGCGCGCGTTTCATCGTCATCACGGTGAGATCTCTGCTGGTGCTATCTGTGCGTCTCACTGGTGCTGTTTGTAGATCTCACTGGTGCTACTCGTGATCGTGGCTGTGGCTGTGCGAGGCACCCGAGGCGGATCCGCCTGCGTTGGCTGTCGGGAAGACGTAGATTTCTTTCCCTTCGCGGTTCAGCCAGATGTACTGGCCGTCCCGATGGACCTGGGCGGCGTCGCCATCAAAGGGAGGCGCCTTTTCGTAGGCGGGCTCCACCACCCACTTTCCCGTCTGATCAATGTAGCCGAACTTCCCGTTCCGCTTCGCCGCCGCCAACCCTGACGAAAACCGCTCAGCCTGCTCATAACGTGCGGGAATCACCAGATCGCCATTCCGGTTGATGTAGCCAAAGCGCTGCCCCACCTTTACGGCGGCGAAGCCCTCCCAGAAGGCGTAGGCGAAGTCGAAGGTGGCGGGGATCACCAGTTTGCCGGAAGCGTCGATGAACCCGTACTTGCCGTCCAGGCGCACCGCCGCCAGACCCTCGCGAAAGCCAAAGGTGTTCTCGTATTGCGGAGCAATGACCACCTTGCCCTCGCTATCGATATAGCCGTATTTGCCGCCTTCGCGGATGAACAGCCGGGTGGGGTAGGAGTCCTCCGCCGCAAGGGGAAGCAGGCAGGCCAGAAGCAGAACCGAAAGGAAAAAAGCACGCATGATGTTGATACCTGATACTAA
>JALOKO010000418.1 GCA_025456495.1 Bryobacterales bacterium
GAATACCCTGCCCACGGGCGGCAACCACACGGCGCCCACGGGCGGCAGCACTACGGCGGCATTCAGACGTCACGTTCACCATCACGTCCCCATCCTCCCCGTGGACCCATCAACCCCATCAACGCTCTGCCTCGTCAAGCCTGTTGCCTCCTCGATCCGGGGGTCTCCTTGATCCGGGTGTCTCCTTGATCCTCGCCAAGTTGGGGCGCTGCGCTCGCCCGGCTATGATGAGGCATGCGGATGTTCTGGCGCGTGCGCCTTCCATGGCTGGCATTGCTGGCCGTGGTCATCGCATCAGGAATCGCGTCGCGCGCATTTCCAGTGGGGCATCCCCTCTTCGACAAGTATCTGGGCGACGCGCTTTACGCGGCGATGGTGTACATCCTGCTGCACCTCACCGGGCGGATCCGCCGTGTCGCGCTCTGGGCCGCCGTCGTCATGACCGCGCTGGAGTGCTTCCAACTCACAGGAATCCCCGCCGCGCTCGTCCACAGCGGACACGTCCCACTCCGCCTGATCGCCCGTCTGCTAGGCACCCACTTCCACTGGCTGGACTTGGCCGCCTACGCGGCGGACATCCTGCCCTTGGCCTGCTTTCATCGGCCGGGACCACCCGAACGTACCTCGCGTGGGCGCCTGACATAGAACCACACGCCAGGTCCGGAAGCGCAGCCTATGCGTCTTCAATCAGCAGAGGTCAGCGTGCAACCAGCACAGGCAGAAAGCGACTCAAGGATGGAGCACCGCCCTCAGAGGTTGCCTGCAGCAGAACCTCTCCGTCGATTCCGTCCAGAGCGCTTGCCGCCACTCGCAGCCGGATCAGACCCGGATATACGTGGCTCACGTCCTCACCGTCCAGTTGACACTCTGGTTGTCCGGGTTGCATCGGATCCACAACGCCACCCGTCTCGCCCCACTTGGTCCATTCGTGCGTACCACCTTTGCGATAGCGGAACCGAAGCCCGCACCGCAATGTGGACGACTGGTCGTATACGTCAAAGGTCACCTGGACCCCGTCCACCTCATCGGGCTTCGCGGCAACGTAAACGACGAAGCGCTGCGATGCCGCTCTCAGGTCACCTGGCGACACATGAACCACGGTGGGATTGTCTTCTTTCGGGCGACGGGCGACGGGGACAAGGCTCCACTCGAGGGGGCGAGAGTCCGATCGAGGCTCGGCGCGATAGAGGTTGGCGCGGGAATGGTCTTCGCCCGTTGCGTGGAGCCATACGTTCGGATTTCCAGCCTCAATCCCCGCCTTGCACTTCTCCCGAATAAAGGAAGGAACATTCAAATCGGTGTCGCGGCCTGTCACCTCAATCTGATTCTGTCTCAACATCCAGGTACACCATAGGTCCGTGAGGCTGGAACCAATGGAGATCAAGGTCCCGGCCCTTAGTGGATTTTCGGGAAGCAGCTTTGCCTGCGCGTGGAAGCGAACATCGTTCCTGCCAACGGTAACATCGCCAATATCCAGCGAGTGCTCTGGAGGATGAAGAGTGAACGAACAAGCAGCGCGCAGCTCCGGCTGCGTGGACAGTGCAATGCCAACGCGATACGGCCCCAGATGTGGCAGTCGGTCGGACAGACGCGCACGGAGACGGATCAACTCACCGTTACATCGTACGGAGGCTGGTTGCGTGGTGACCTCAATGCCGGGGACGGACGCAGTGCCGCTCACGTGAAATGCGATGGCAGAGCTACCCGGCCCTGGCTGAGCAATCACTAAGCCCTGGGGGGTTCGCTCGGACCACATGCAGGCAAAGGCCGCCTCTACCTCGCGGGTGCTCTTCCGATTGAAAAGCACGTTCCTCAGGAAGGGGTACTGCCCCCCCACGGGAACCTGCGTCACGTGGGAAAACTCCCGCTCACGAACTCGAATCTGTCGGAGTTCGGCAGCCGAAACCCCCGGGAAGGCCGTTCTTGCCAAGACGCCATCCAACTTTAGACTTTGGGGAAGAACCGGCAAGGTGCGCCTACCGGTCTCACCGTCGACGCTCCTCGTCGCTTTCCTGTCAGCAACAGCAGCCTCGCGTGCCCGATTCCAGGGATTCGGAACAATCGGCGCGGTGAACTCCCGCAAGTCCACCCAAAGCAGCGTCAATGGATTGTAATTCTCAATTAGCAAAAACTGGTCATCGCTAACCCAATATACTGCTTTAGGGTCGGGAAGCGAGGGAGGATTCTGCCATCGCTTTACGTGCATTCTCATCCTCCACACGCCCTCGACAGTATCAAACACACCAATACTGGAGTTCCTTAGAGTCCAAGACGGCAAATATAAGTTGCTTAAGTCAAAGAAACCGCCACCACCGCCGTACCCGCTGCTGGTAGACCCCGCAACAAAGACCCAGCGACTGGACGGCGAAAGTTCAAGATAACAATCGTCGAGTGGCCGACAATCGGATGAAAGTGGATCGTTAAACGGATCTAGAAACTCGTGAAACGGCTGTTCATAGCCATAGCGGACCGCGGTTGTGAGCTGCGCCCTTAGGTATGCACGGCTGCTATGGATTCCGGTGAGCTGCCCAAAGTCAAGCGGTGGACCCGGGATTGCCTGTTCCCATGCAGCCAGCATGGCGCTTGAGGTGTGCGCATCCAAGGTAGCAGCGCCGCTTGAGCCGGGATCCAACTGGTACACTTGCGCTCCCAACTCCCCCTCGGAATTCTTGCAAGGAGCGCGGCGAATGAGCACCGCACCGTTGGCGCCGGGCTGGCTTCTTATGTCCAGGCATCTCTCGCGATTGCCGGCTTGGTCAGGACCGGCAGCGGGTTCCTGGGGCGCTTGCAGCCGTTGCACTAAGCCAGCGCCATCATGGATTGTCAATCGATAGCTTGGCTTGGAAAACGGCAGCGCCTGATCATTCCACATCCAAACTCCCGCAAACCAGAGGAACGGTAGAGCGATCAACCCTCCGATGATGACTAACAGGAAGCATCCAGTGGATCTCATCTCCTTTGCGTGTCGCCCAGCATCCCTCATAACGCCACCATTCCTAGCCCACAGTTCTTGGCGCTTGCACCAAACTTCTTGCAGTCGATCTACATCTCTAGAATATCGGGCAAATCGGCGTCTGTGTTCAAGGATTGGATCATTCCGCTCCAGCCAGAGTTTGGCCATCCTCCTGCCGGCGTGAGGCGCGGAAGTGCGCGGTTGCAGTCATTCTGAGGGTATGCGGCTTTCGCAGGCAGCAGATTCGGCTGTCATCAGACGAAGGTGGGGTTTGCCCGAAGCAGCCCGAGACGAGGAGGACTGGAGATCCCTGAGGGCGGGCCAGCGTCGAGTTCAACTCTCGGCCGTCCGGCCCGCTCTTCCGGGCATCGGTCTAGGCGGCCACCTTCCGGCGCATCCACAGCAGGGCGGCCACCCCGGCAAGCACCACCCCGAATGCGCCAGGTTCCGGCACGTCGGAAAGGGTTCCAGGCAAGCTCCCAGACGCGGAAAACAGGGTCACCCCAGGATCGGCCGAGAGCCGGATCCCCACCGTATTGAAGAAGTCGTTGTCCCAGGAATTCAACAGGACCGACGACCCGGATTGCTGCGTGACCAGAAGCAGGTGAATTTCGAAGTTCGAACCCAGGGCGGCAAAGGGTATGTTCAGTGGCGCCACGTGATGCCCGTCGGGATACCAGCCGCTTACGGCGTAGTTGTACACGCTTAGGTTCGGCGATTGGTTTGCTTCGTCTCCAAACGCATAGGCGGCGCCCCACAGACGATACTGCGGGTCGTAGAAATCGCGCAGCCCTCGCTCAGAGCTGTCCAGATGGCCCACCCCGTAGAAGCCAATCAGCAGGAAGTTGGCGTTTCCGGATGGGGCCGAAGCACGCGTGTTGCCATGGATGGAAACGCCAAGGTTCAGATTGCTGCCGCTCACTGAGCCCGTGGCCCGGATGGTATCGATCATGAAGGCTGAGGCTGACGCATTGACATTCCCGTAGGACGACGGCACTACACCCTGGCTCAAGACCTTCAGTTGCCCGTCGGGGAGCGACGAGCGGCTGCGCAAGACGAGCCCGTCGTAGCCGAGGGCAGCTTCGGTGAAAGAGAAATTGGTTCTGGAGTCAACAAAGAACTGGAAACCGTCTGTCGGGTGGCCAACCAGGGCCACGGATCCGGAT
>JALOKO010000419.1 GCA_025456495.1 Bryobacterales bacterium
CGCGTCGCCGACGGGAGAGCCGGTGATCCAGATGTTGCGGCGCATGGAGGCGAGCCCCCTGTTCGGCCCCACCGAGATCCATACCACGCTGGCGCCCACCGAAGGGGAGCCGAACTACCGGTATCGGATTAGTGTGAGCTACGGGCAAAAACTGTAGAGCGGAGAGGCAAGGATGGCAGCGACGGAAACAGCGAAGGGCAAAGCGAGCGCAGGCCCCACCGCGCGGAGTGGGCGGCCACCCTTGCGCACGCGATGGATGGACAACCCGAAACGGACAGCGCGCATCGTGCTGGGGACCTTGCTGGGGTTGAACCTGCTGGCGGCGCTTTTGCTGCTGGAGGCGTTTGGCGGGTCTCCCGAAGGCCTGGAGGCGAACCGGGTTCGCCTGGAATCACAGTTGCAGCAGCAACGACAAACCCTGGCCGGAGTGGGAGCCGTAGCGGCGAAGATGCAAACGGGCGAGGCCGAAGGAGCGCGCTTCATCGACACCTATTTCCTGCAACAGCGGCGGGCGGCGTCAGAGATTCTGCAGACGCTGGACGGCATGGAACAGCGCGTGGGCATCCGGCCGCGCGGGAAGACTATCGGGGTAGAGGCCATTGAGGGGACTGACCGCTATGTGATGCTGACCATCGCTGCGAACTACGAGGGCACCTTCGCTGACCTGGTGGAGTTTGGCAGCACGATTGACCAATCGGAGAGATTGCTGATTCTGGATAGTTTGCAGGTGGCTCCCCAGCAGGATGGACAGAGCCTGCAGATTCAGGCGCAGTTGTACGGGTTTGTGCGGCAGAACAACGAGACCCCCACCGAGGTAGCGCGCAGTGAAGATGCGAGGCCGGGGGAAGGTGACGGGGATGCAAGCGACGCGGCGGGGATGGCCCAGGGGGCGCGGCCATGAAGCTGGGGGCGGAACCGAAAAAAATGGCGGTGCTGGGCGTGCTGCTGGCGGTAGCCGCGGTATCGGCCTACATCAACCTGATGCCCTCGGCGCCAGGGCCTGGTGGCGGAAGGCCGACGGGCAGTGCGGCCAGTCGCCCCAGCAGCACGCCGCCAAGTACGGCGCCCGCAGCGAGAACAGAAACAACATCGAATGCACCACGCGGCGGCGCGGTCCGGCGGGCATCCGGGGCCGGCGGAGGTGGCCGCTCGGGAGAGTTTCGCCCGGTGTTCAAGGCCGAGCGCAGCGACAGCCAACTGGACCCTACCAAGGTGGATCCGGCGCTGAACCTTGACCTGTTGGCGAAGCTCAAGGAAGTGCGACTGCGAGGGACGGGACGGAACCTGTTTCAGTTTGGGGAGGCGCCGCCACCGCCGCGAGCGCCGGAACCAAAGATCATTCCGAAGCCGATGGGGCCGGATGGACGCCCCTTGGATGATGTGCGTCCGGTGACGCCAACGGCTCCGGTGAAGCCGCCACCGCCGCCCATACCGCTGCGCTACTACGGCTTCGCTGATCCGCGCCAGGACGCGCGGAAGCGAGCATTTTTCATGGAGGGCGAGGACATCCGGATCGCGTCCGAAGGCGAACTGATCCGGGAACGATTCCGGGTGGTGGAGATAAGCCCACGGACGGCAGTGGTGGAGGACACACAGCACGACAACCGACAGACCTTAACGATTCAGGCGGAAAGCGGAGGATAGCGGGCCATGTGCCATGGCGGCAGGAAGCAGCTAGGGATACCGCGGCAGAGCGAAGGGCCGCGGCAAGTGCCTTCCCGGTGCGACGAAGGGCAACGTGGCTTCGCGTTGCTACTGGTGTTCGCGCTGGCGGCGGCGGCCGCAATCTTCCTCTACATGCAACTGCCCCGGGTAGCGTTTGAGGCGCAGCGGGACCGCGAGGAACTACTGATGCAACGCGGCAGGGAATACCGGCGCGGCATTGAGTTGTATGTTCGCAAGAACAACAAGTACCCGGAACGGCTGGAGGATCTGGAGCGGCAGCAGGAGCTGCGCTTCGTGCGACGCCGGCACAAAGACCCCATGACCGGCAAGGACGACTGGCGCATCATCCGCATCACTGCGGGAGGCGAGTTGGAGAATTCGCTGGTGAAGAAGAAGCGGGCGGTGGGCGGCCAGTTGGCTGGGAATACGGCGGAGCAGCCGGAGGCTCCGGTGGCAGAAAACACAGCAATCGCGCGGCAACGAAGCGGCGAAGAAATGCTGGCCAACGCGGATTTCCCCGGCGGCGGCGCGGGAGCAGGAATGGCGGCAGGCAATGGCGCCGACGGGCAAGCGGCGAACGGAAACCCCGGGGGCGCCGCGAACCCCTTGGACGCCGGACTGGTTCCTCTGCTGGACGTCAATGGCAATCTGGTGCAGCCGGGCGCTGCAGGGCAAGATGACGCAGGCCAAGGAAGCACCGATCCACGCACCGCACCGGATGGACAGCAGACAGACACAGCAGGAGCCGGAGGTGAGCCGGGCCAACCACGACAACCGCAACTGGGTCCGGGCGGAATCCCCATCATTGAGAACCCCACGGCATATGTGGCTGGCGCCAGAGGAGGCCAGAACGCGGGGCAGCCGGGTGGTGGCCTGGGTACGGGGCCGCCCGCCGTGGGTGCGCCGCCACGAGGGCAATTGGGGCAAGGACAGGGGCAACAGCAAGGACAAAGCGCGGCGGGAATGATTGGCAATCTGCTGACCACACCGGTTCCGGGTGGCTTGGCTGGCATCCAGCAGCGACGTGGGATGACGGCCGCGGGTGCTGGGGCCCAGGGCTTCGGCGCAGGGATCGCCGGTGTCGCTTCGCGGCTGGAAATGCGCGGGATCAAGGTGTACGAAGATCAGGACTCCATCCACAAATGGGAGTTTGTCTTTGATGCGCGGCAACAGGCGACGCGGAACCAGCAGGCCGGCGAGGGCGGCGCACGGACGCCAACCGTACCGGGGAACGTCGGGGGATTCGGGACCCCCGGGCGCGGAAGCAATCCAACCATGAACCCAGGGCGACAAGGCGGCTCAGGCTTCGGTGGATTTCCGCAGCCGGGAGTGGGTACTCCCCCCGCGCCGCCGGGACGCCGACGGTAAGGGCCAGCGCAAGGCGGGATCCAAGTGGACTGCCGCTGCGCCTTGCCGGCGTCGGGTTGCACATGAAGAATTGGAGAAACAGGGGTTGGGGCTGTTGTTTCTCCCCTACAGGGTTGTCACAATAGAGGGTCAACGAATTGGCGGCCACGCAGTGCGGCAGCCCCCCGGGAGATGGATTATGGAATTGCGCGTACTCGCCTTTGTGCTGGCCGGCGGCAAAGGCACCAGACTCTACCCCTTGACGAAGGAGCGCGCCAAACCGGCGGTTTCCTTTGGGGGCAAGTACCGCATCATTGATTTTGTCCTAAGTAATCTGATTAATTCCCAGATTTATTCCATATACGTCCTCATTCAATTCAAGAGTCAATCGCTGCTGCAGCACTTGCGGGATGGATGGCAGTTTAGTGGGCTGCTGAACCACCATTATATTATTCCGGTCCCCGCTCAGATGAGAACCCCTGGCGAAACCTGGTATCAGGGCACGGCTGACGCAATTTATCAGAACCTGAATTTGATTGAGCAGTCGAACCCTGACGTCATTGTGATTTTCGGCGCCGATCACATTTACCGGATGAATATCCGGCAGATGATTGAGTATCACGTCGAGAAGCGTGCCGTGGCGACGGTAGCGGCGCTTCCCGTGGAGAAGCGCTTCGCCAATGAATTCGGGGTGATTGAGACTGACCCGAACGACCAGATCGTCGGCTTCCACGAAAAACGCGTGGATGCTCCCACCATGCCTGGCGACCCTGAGCAGGTATACGCGTCGATGGGAAACTACGTATTTTCCACGGATCAGTTGGTGAAGGCGCTGCAGGAAGATGCAGCCGACCCGGAAAGTTCACATGACTTCGGGCGCAACATCCTGCCGAAGATGGTGGCCGACAAGCAAAAGCTGGTTGCCTACAACTTTGCCAAGAATGCGATTCCGGGCGAAGACGTGGGGGCAATACCTTACTGGCGGGACGTGGGAACCATTGATGCTTATTATGAAGCAACCATGGACTTGCGGTCAGTCACTCCGGCATTGAACCTGTATAACCGGGAATGGCCGTTGCGCACGGCAGGATATTCTGATCCT
>JALOKO010000034.1 GCA_025456495.1 Bryobacterales bacterium
CTCAGGGGGCGTGGTGGTGGAGGATTACGCTGTCATTGGCGGGCAGGTGGGCATCGGCGATAAGGTCCGCATTGAGTCCAGAGCGACGCTGGGCTCCGGTTGTGGCGTCCTGACGTCGAAGGTGATTCGCGCAGGCGAAGTGGTATGGGGCACTCCCGCGCGGCCGCTGAAGGAGTATCTGCGACAACTGGCCAACCTCGCGCGGATCGACAAGCTGCGCGATCAGGTGGCCGAGTTGCGCAAGAAGGTGGATGTGCTGGAATCCCGTTCAAACGGATAGGGTGGGCGCGTCGATTCGTTTTCCCAAACCGCATCGTGATTCTTGCTCTGCACTGTGATTCTTGTTCCGCACTGTGATTCTTGTTCCGCACTGTGATTCTTGCTCCGCACTGTGATTCTTGCTCCGCATCGTGATTCTTGCTCTTTACGGTGATTCTTCTCACGCACCGCAACTCTCTACGTCCTGCGGGGTTTACGTCTGTGAACGCCCTGGCCACTGGTCGCCGGCCCGGAAACGCAGGGCGCCCCGGCATTCGCCGGAAATCACAGAGTTGAGGTGAACGAAATGTTGAAGAAGCGAAGTTTGATTCTTGGCCTGTCGCTGGCGCTGGTCAGTGTACTGGCGATGGCGCAAGGCCCGCGCGGTGGACGCGGCGTGGGCGGAGGACCCGGCGGGGGCGGCCCGGGCATGGGTGGACGCGAGTTGATGGGACCCATCATGGCGCGCCTGCTGGACCTTACCGATGCACAGAAGACGGCCATCCGGGAGCGCATGCAAGCCGCTGGCGAACAAGCCAAGCCCATCCGTGAACAGAACCAGGCCCTGCGCCAGCAGATTCAGGATGCTGTCCAAGGCGGCGCGAGTGATGCGACTCTGGAACAGCTCGCGGCGGAATCGGGTCGCCTCAGCGGGCAACTGCAGGCCATTTCCTTGAAGACCCGCTCCTACATCCACAATCAGGTGCTGACCGTGGAACAGCGTCAGAAGCTGGCCGAGTTGCGCGAAGAGTTCCGGAACCGGCCTCGTCGAGATCGCATGGGACCCGGCAATCGTATGGGACCCGGTAGCCGTGGCCCGGCACCAGCGGCGCCGCCCGCCAGCGCGGGCACCCCTCAGGCATAGCAAGTCCGGCGCCTCTACACAAAGGCTACGCCGTTACTCCTGGAGCCCGTCCGGAATATCCGGACGGGCGTTTTTTCGTTTCGGCTCAAGAGTGGGCCTCCCGCCACTCCCCCTTACGGAGAGGAATCCCGTGTGTCCCGACGTGGTTTCCTGTCCAATCCCCGGCCAAGATTTGCCAAATCGAGGGCCTTGTCCACCTGCAGCGGCGGGCAGTTGACAAGTTTGCGATTTTTTTCTGCCTTATTTACAAACACTTACAACTTTCCGGGCCGGTTTCGCTGTCCCCCCGTGCGTAAGCTTGGTGCGAAGTGAGTCGCGGGGGATTGTGCGGCTCACTGGGCCGGGCAAGCGAGTCCCGATGGAGTGGGACCACCTGCCCGAAGAGGCTGCCTGTTGATGGGTTCAGCAGCCTGCGAGGACCGGACCGTCGCCAATCTTGGCGGGGTGGCGGCGGTCCGGTCTCGCGTTGTCTGATGGCAACCGAAGTGGGGCGCCAGACCGCGGACGCAATCGTTTCCCTGCCAAAGAAAGAAAGTGGAATTGCCCGTGAGATACATTGTGTTGGGTCTGCAGTTGTTTCCCGCGATTCTGGCCGCCGTCAAGGCCGCCGAAGCGCATATCAGCCTCCCCAAAACCGGGGCGGAGAAACTCAATCTGGTTACCGGTGTGGTGGAGGAAGTTTACTCCAGCATCGCGGACGGCATTCGTGAGGATTACTCTCGCGATTCCGTCATGCGCCTGGTGGTGGGCATCGTCACCCGCGTGGTGGCTGTGTTCAATCGACTGGGCATCTTTCAGGGTGTGGGCGCGTAATCCGCAATTCGGGTACGCCTTTCTGTTCTTCTCAAGCTTGGCCTGGGTCGCAAGGCCTTGGGCAAGGTGGTCATGGATCTCTCTCAAAGGGAATGGGCTCTTTGTGGTCTTCGGGGACTCCGCTTCGGCGGGGTCCCCTTTTTTTGTTGCTCGCCATCGCCGACGCCAGTTCGTTTCGCAAACCCAGTTCGTTTAGGGTAATTTGGCCGCTTCGCGGAGAAAGTTCGTTTCGCAATCTGGACATCTGTGTTTCAATCGGGATATGTCTCAGGTGCAGCGTAGCCCCCAGGTTCATGATGTGGTGGTGATTGGCTCCGGCGCGGGAGGCGGCACGGTCGCCCGGGTGCTGGCCAACAAGGGCGTCAAGGTGACCATGCTGGAAGCGGGCCGGATGCTGAATCCGGTGAAGGACTACAAGGAGCACAAGACCCCCTACGACTACGACCACCGTGGCGCGGGCGAGGCCGCCGAGTTCTACACCGGCAAGATGCAGTGGGGCTACTTCGCCGCACCCAATGGCTATTGGGATATGGAGGGCGAACCCTACACCACCGCCCCCGGCACGCGCTTCCGTTGGTTCCGATCCCGCATTCTGGGCGGACGCACCAATCACTACGGCCGGATCACCCTGCGCTTCAGTGACTACGATTTCAAGCCCCGCAGTTTCGACGGCCTGGGCTGGGACTGGCCCCTCACCTACGACGAAGTGGCCCCCTACTACGACCTGGCCGAGCAGTTCATCGGCGTCACCGGCAGCCAGGAAGGCATCCGCACCGCGCCCGATGGCAAGTTCATGCAGTGCCCGCCACCGCGTGTCCATGAACGCCTGGTGCGCGATGCCGCCGCCCCCATGGGCATCAAGGCCATCCCGGCCCGCCTGGCCATCATCACCAAGAACCACAACGGGCGCGCCGCCTGCCACTACTGCGGCCAGTGCGGACGCGGTTGCATCACGGCGTCCAACTACTCTTCCAGCCAGGTGGATATCTTCCCGGCCATGAAGACCGGGAACCTCAACGTAATCTGCAACGCCATGGTGCGCGAGTTGATTACCGACGACAAGGGCCTGGTGAAGGCGGTGAGCTACATCGACACCGAAACCCGCGAAGAGCGCACCATCCACTGCCGTGTCTGCGTGGTGGCGGCCAGCGCCTGCGAGTCCGCGCGGCTGCTGTTGAACTCGAAATCGGCACGCCACCCCAACGGCCTGGCCAACGGTTCGGGGGTTGTGGGACGGTATCTGATGGATACCGTCGGCCGCGACATGGCCGGTTATGTTCCCTCGCTGGAAGGCATGCCCAAGTACGATACCGACGGCATGGGCGGCGGCCACCTCTACATTCCCTGGTGGGGCCTGGAGGACAAGAAGAAGAACTTCCCGCGCGGCTACCACGTGGAGATCGGCGGCGGCTACAACATGCCCACCCTGGGCGCCTTCAATGGCACCTGCACCCGCAACGAGGGCTTCGGCAAGGGTCTGAAGGACGCCATCCGCCGCGAGTACGGCTGCTATGTCGGCCTTAGCGGACGCGGCGAAATGATCCCCAACGAGAAGAGCTTCTGCGACATCGACCCCCAGGTGGTTGACCGCTGGGGCATCCCCGTCCTGCGCTTCCACTTCGAGTGGGGCGAGAGCGAACTGCGCCAAGCCCGCCACATGGAGCAGACCTTCGCCGAGATCTTTGACCGCATGGGCGGCAAGCTGCTGGGCGCCCGTAAGCCGGACCTGGAAACGCCCACCATCTCTGTCCCCGGCGCCATCATCCACGAACTGGGAACGGTGCGCATGGGCGCTGACCCCCGCACTTCCGCGCTGAACAAGTACAACCAGGCCCACGAGGTGAAGAACCTCTTTGTGGCTGACGCCGCCCCCTTTGTCAGCAACCCTGACAAGAACCCCACGCTCACCATCTGCGCCCTGGCCTGGCGTACATCGGACTATCTGGCAGAGGAGATGAAGAAGGGCAATGTCTAACGAACACCCACCCCAGGTTGACCCGGCTGCTGAAGCGCAGGGCGTCTCGCGGCGCAACTTCTTCCATGGCCTGACGGTAGCCAGCGTGGTCTCCGCTGGAGCCGCGTCGCTGGAAGCCCAGCAGCACGCCCACCACCAGGTAGCCGCCGAGAAGAAGGCGGGTGGCGCTTATCAGGCCAAGTTCTTCAATGCCCACGAAATGGCCACCGTGCGGCGTCTGGCGGAACTGGTCATCCCTGCGGACGAGCGGGGGCCCAGCGCGGCAGCCGTTGGCGCGCATGAGTTCATTGACCTCATCTGCAGCAAAGCGCCCGAGATCGCCATGGCCTACACCGGCGGCCTGCAATGGCTGGACGGCATCAGCACGCGCCGCCATCAGGGCAAGTTCGTTTCGTTGCCAGAGGCGCAACAGACCGCGCTGCTGGAACTCATCGCCTACAAGAAGAACGAGACCCCCGAACTGGCGCCCGGGATTGAGTTCTTCGTGCTGGCCCGCCGGATGATTGTGGACGGCTACTTCACCACCCGCGAGGGCTTCAAGGACGTGGGCTTCCTGGGCAACCGCGGCGCCACCAAATGGGACGTCCCCGCCGCCAGCCTGAACTACGCGCTGGAGCGGGCCAAGCAGCAGTGACGTCGCGCAGGGGACGTCGCTCCCGATGGCCAGTCGGTGAAGATCTCGCAGTTCTTGAACAACCTCCCTGCGACGAAGTCTCTGCGTCGCGATAGCATAGGCGCATGCCATGCTGCTGGGTTCGTTTCGTATGGGGGCTCCTGTTTGCCGCGTTGCTGACGGCGCAGCCCGTCCGCATGCAGGAGTTGCTGGGCCAGTCCAGCACCTTCATGGCCGTCCTGGTGGAGGATGTCAACGGCGACGGCAAGCCGGATATCGTCGCCGCCCAGGAGCACCGCATCGTCTGGTTCGAGAACCCTGGCTGGCAGATGCACACCCTGGCCGACGACACGATGGCGAAGAACTACGTCTGCCTGGCGGCCCAGGACATTGACGGCGATGGCAGCTTGGATTTCGCAGTGGGCTCGGCGTGGCGTCCGGCGGACCGCAAAACCGGCGGGGTCATCCAATGGATGCGCCGCTCTGAACCCACCGGACGCGCCCTCTGGAAAGCCTTCCCCATCACCGAGGAGCCCACCACCCACCGCATGCGCTGGGCCGACGTGACCGGCGACGGAAAGCCGGAGCTGCTGGTGGCCCCGCTGCACGGGCGGGCGCTGGGGGACGACCCCGCCGATGAGCCGTTGCGCCTGCTGGTGCTCACTCCGCCCGCCCAACCGGAAACCCAGCCCTGGCGCATGGAAGTGGCCAACAGCTCCCTGCACGTCATGCACAACCTGGCCCCGCTGGCGTGGAAGGGCCATGCGGCGGAAGCCTTGGCCAGCGCCGCCCGCGAAGGCCTACACCTGCATCGCCGCAGCGCCGATGGGCAGTGGCGGCAGGACCTGCTGGGCCAGGGCAACCCCGGCGAAATCAAGTTCGGCATGCTGGGCGGCACCCGCGTGGCCGCCACCATTCAGCCTTGGCACGGCAACGGGCTGGTGGTCTATCGCGAGACCCGGCAACTGCCCTGGCCGCGCGAGGTGCTGGACGAATCCCTGGAAGAGGGGCACGCCATCGCCTGGGCAGATCTGGATGGGGACGGTGTGGACGAACTGATCGCCGGTTGGCGCCGGGGCAGCTACGGCGTGGCCGTCTATCGCTTGCGGGAAGACGGCGGCTGGGCCAAGACTGTGATCGATCGCGAGATGGCCACCGAAGACATCGCGGTGGCTGACCTGAACGGGAACGGTCTTCCTGAGATCGTAGCCGTAGGCCGCGCCACCGGCAACGTGCGCATCTACTGGAACCAGGCCAAGCCGCAGTGGGTGGCCCACCGCGTGGCTGCCGGATTCGCCAACCACACCATCGTGGCGGGAGACCTCACAGGAAGCCCGCGACTGGACATCGTCGTCAGCGGCCATGACGAAACCTACCTGCTGGCAGGCGATGCCGCCGGGACGAAGCGCGTCCTGCAGCAGGGCATTGGCGGCCTGTTCGCTTCCGAACTGATGGATGTGGATGGGGATGGTGACCTGGACTTCGTTGCCGCGCGCTACTCCCCGGGCCTGATCTTCTGGCTGGAACGCCCCGCCAACCCGCTCACCGACGCCTGGGTCTACCACGAGATTGACGACTTTGCCAAAGGTGGCGTGAACGGCATCCACGGCCTGCTGGTGGGTGATGTGGATGGCGACGGACTGCCTGACCTCATCGCCAACAGCGCCCAGCCCAACGGGGCCTTTCCGAACTCACTGGCCTGGTTCCAACTGCGCCGCCAGCCGGGTGGCGCCCACTTCGTGCGTCACCTCTTCGCACAGGGCGACGCGCCCGGACTCAGCCACTACTTCGGCATGGGTGACGTGAATGGGGACGGTCGCCCCGACATCGCCTCCGCCGGCAAGGATGTGCCCGAGGGCAACTGGTTCGCTTGGTGGGAACAGCCCGTCGACGCCACCGGGCCCTGGAGACGGCACTGGATTGGGCAGGGCCAACTGGGCGCCACCAACATCCTGCCCGCCGATGTGAATGGCGACGGGAAACTGGACTTTCTGGCGACCCGCGGACACGGCCAAGGCGTCCTGTGGTTTGAGGCGCCTGACTGGACCCCGCATGAGATTGATGAGGATCTGGTAGGCCCGCACGCTCTGGCCATCGGCGATCTGGATGGCGACGGCGACATCGACGCCGCCACCTGCGCCAAGGATAGCCAGTTGGCCGTGTGGTACGAGAACGACGGCAAGGGCGGCTTCACCCGCCACGTCCTCGGCCGGCAGCAAGCGTCCTACGACGTGCGCCTGGTGGACATGGATCGCGATGGGGACCTGGACCTGGTGGTCTCCGGGCAGGCCAGCGAGAACGTCGTCTGGTTTGAGAACCGCCTGCGTCCGTAGGTCGGGTGCCGTCTGCAGGCTTGGCTTTGCTTAGGGGGCCACGTAGGCCGTCTTCACGCTGGTGTAGAACTCAGCGGCATAGCGGCCCTGTTCGCGCGGCCCGTAGCTGGAGCCTTTGCGCCCGCCGAATGGCACGTGGTAATCCACGCCCGCCGTGGGCAGGTTTACCATCACCATGCCCGCCTGGGCGTTCCGCTTGAAGTGGCTGGCATACTTCAGGCTTTGGGTGCAGATGCCGCTGCAGAGGCCGAACTCCGTGTCGTTGGCCACCGTGAGAGCCTCGTCGTAATCCTTCACTTGGATGACGCTGGCGCTGGGGCCGAAGATCTCTTCGCGGTTGATGCGCATCCCGTTGTGCGTACCCACGAAGAGCGCGGGTTCCAGGAAGTAGCCCTTGGTGTCGCGCTCCACCGGTTGCCCGCCGATGATCTCTGCGCCTTCCTCGCCGGCGATCTGCGTGTAGCGCAGGTCCTGCTCCAGTTGGGAGGCGTCCACCGCCGGGCCAATCTGGGTTGCGGGCTGTAGCGCATCACCCACCACCAGCTTGGCCATGGCCTCCTTCATGGCGGCCACAAAGGCGTCGTGGATACCTTCGGTGACAATCAGGCGACTGGAGGCGGTACAGCGCTGTCCCGTGGAATAGAAGGCGCCCTGGATGGCGCAGTTCACGGCCACCTTCAGGTCCGCATCGTCCAGCACCACCAGCGGGTTCTTCCCACCCATCTCCAACTGCACCTTCTTGCCCGCCTGCGCGCACTGCACAGCGATGGAGCGCCCGGTATCCACAGATCCGGTGAAGGTGATGGCCTGCACATGCGGGGATCGGATCATGGCCTGCCCTACTACGGAGCCACGGCCCATGACCAGATTGAACACGCCTTTGGGGATGCCCGCCTCATGCAGCAGTTCGGCGATGGCCCAGCCACAGCCCGGCACTAGATCAGCCGGCTTGAATACCACGCAGTTGCCGAAGGCCAGCGCCGGCGCAATCTTCCAGGCAGGGATGGCGATGGGGAAGTTCCAGGGAGTAATGATGCCCACCACGCCGATGGGTTCGCGGGTGAGTTCAATCTCAATGCCGGGCCGAACCGAGGCCAGCTTCTCGCCTTGGATGCGCAGCGCCTCGCCGGCAAAGAACTTGAAGATCTGCCCGGCGCGGTTGGCTTCGCCGATGCCCTCGGCCAGCGTCTTGCCTTCTTCGCGGGAAAGCAGACGGCCCAACTCCTCCTTGCGCGCGATGATGGCGGAGCCCACCTTGTCCAGGATATCGGCGCGCTGCTGGATGCCCGCATGCTGCCAGGCGGCGAAGGCTTCGGCCGCGGCATCCACGGCACGCTGCGCGGCAGCGGCATCGGCGCGGGCGTATTCCCCCACCACATCGCTGAGGTTCGAAGGGTTGATGTTCTGCTGGTACTCGTCCGAACTTGTCCATTCCCCGGCGATGTAGTTGTGGTGCTTGCTCATGCGGATGCTCCTGGGGCCGCTTGGCCTCACTTCATCATGTCACGATGACCGCGCCCGCGGGCTACGGCAAACGGGCTGCCATACACCGGCTGCCACGGCTACCAGCCGCTAGCCATCCCATGGCCGTGCTGGCCTTCGGCGGCGAAGTGCAGGTGCATGGTGACATCCGGTTTGTCGGGCTCTCCGTGCAAGGCATAGACGTGCCGGGTGTAGCGGTAAGCGGCTGGCATGTGGCCATAGAACAGCAGGCGGCGCGGCGCCAGCAGGGCGGCCGCTTCCGGCAGGTCAGTGTGGCGCAGGATGTTCAGGAACAACGGACCCTGCCGGTGGCTTTCCGGCGCGTCCATCAGGATCACCTGCTGAACGTAGGGTTCCAGGATGGCTGCGTACATGCCGAGGATGCCGGAGTTACCCCTGCCAGCGATGGTGATGCGGGCGCCGTCGGCCCCGGGCAAGGTGGCAACGTGCCGTAGGGCGCGGCGCACATCGCGCAGGCGGAGGGAATCCGGGGTCTCTCCCACGTGCATGGCGTTGCGCAGGGCGTCCCGCTCAACGATGCGCGGCCAGGGCGCCTCCTGCACCCCGCGCGGCCACACCACCACCCGCATGACCGTATCCCGGGAATGGGCGCCGGACAGCAGCAGGTTGTGATAGCGGGTATCTTCGCCAGGGGAAGCCACGTACACCAGCACTGGCGCCTTGCCCTCACCCTCGCGGCGCGGGTGGATGTCCATGCGGGGCAGGGCTTCCTCTTCGGGATCGGGCAGCAGTTTCCTGACGGCGGCCAGCAGTTCCACGCGCCGCTGCTGCCACGCGGCCAGCGATGCGAAGTCTCCCGAAGGCGGCCGGGTGGTGAAGGTTTCGTGGATGCGGTAGTTCTCTGCATCCGCCGGGGGTTGGCCCGCAAACACGGCCAGGGTGGCCGGGTCCGCGTTGCTGTAGTCCATGTCCAGGGTCCGCTTGGGTTGGCCCAGCAGATGTTCATCGAAGAAGCGGATGGCCTCTTCGCGCAGGAAGTCAGAGTCCTGGTGGCCGGTGTCCACCTCGATGTTGCGGAACTTGCGGCCCTCCCCATAGCCCCCGTAGAGGCGGCTGATGATCCGCTCAAACTCCTGGTAGCCCTCCACCGGGAACAGGTCGTCCTTCACCCCGTGGGCCATCAACAAGGGACGCGGCGCAATCAAGGCGCCCTGGTGGAGCATGTCGTGCTTGTAGGTGTTGATACAGAACATGCAGTCACAATGCCCCTTTTGCGTGTCGTGCTTCAGATTGGCGGCATAGGTGCTGATGCCCATCACCGGAACCACCACCTTCACGCGGGGGTCGACGGCGGCGGTAAAGAAGCTCATGGCCGCGCCACCGGAACGGCCGGTCATGCCGATGCGGCTGGCGTCCACTTCGGCGCGCGTTTCCAGGTAGTCGATGGCCCGCATGGCGTTCCAGACCTCCACGCCCGCCGGGGTGTAGCCGCGGGCATACCAATCGAACATCTCCTGGGAATACAGGCCGTGGTGCAACGCAAAGGTTTCAGCAATCTGGATGGAATCCAGAATGAAGGCGGCGTACCCGTTCTTGGCAAAAGAAATGCCATGCCGCTGGTATTGCGCCTTGTCCCCGTGCGGTGAGTAGGAATGCCCGCACACATAGACGATGGCCGGGACGGGCTGGGCGCGCTGCTTGGGCAGGTAGAGGTTGCCGGTGACGTACACGCGCGGCATGCTTTCGAAGGCGATCTTCTCAATCACGTAGCTGCCCTTATCCAGGACGCCGGTGACGCGCAGGTTCAGCGGAGTCCGCGCGGGCCAGGGCAGCAACCCCAGCATGTCGCGCATCTCCTCCAGACGTTGGGCGCGGACGGCTTCCCAGCGAACGGGGTCAGCCAGTTCCTGGGCAGCGGCCTGGGTGATGCGCTGGGCTTCGCGTTCCAGGGTGGCGTGGAACTGCTGCCTGGAATCCAGCATCCGCTGAAAGGCCTGCCGTTCGGCGTCGGTGCCCTGGGCCGCCACACCCGTAGTCGCCAGGCAGAGCACCGCCAGCAGGAAGGTGGGGAGTGTGGGTTTCCGCAGCAAGAGTGGCATGCCGCAATTATATGGAAGCGCGACGGCAAGGCCACGGCGGATGCTTCCCTGGAGAGTGTAAGGCCCTCAGGGCTTGGTGGCGCCGGAGGCGGGCGCGGGCGCTTCCTCCCCAAAGGCGATGGAGCTGTCGGCGCCGAAGCGGCGATAGTTGGCGAACTCCACCTGCAGGCGGACGCGCTGGCTCCCGCTACTGTAGTTCAGGTCGTCGTCGGCCACCGTGCGGACGGGGAGCCAGTGGCCATCGATGCGCTGCCGGATGGTGGTGAAGGCCGGGAAAAGGTTCTCGTGAGTGGTGGTGCGGATCTCGGGCACAGCATGGCCGCTGGCCTGGACGATCTCTTCATCGGTCTTGCTTACCCACAGCACGCCCTCAAAGAAGCGCATGCCCTCCAGCAGGTTGCGCGGGCTGACACGCATCACCCAGCAGGGTTCGCCCTCAATGCGATCCTCACCCTGATAGCGGATCTGATACAGCCACAGCACATCCTCAGTGAAGAGGAAGTTCTGGATCTCCTTGACGTCGTGGAAGTCTTCGTCGGTGAGCCGGATGCGCTTGAGGGAGTTGGAGGGCAGCTTGGCCAGCACCTCGTCGCGCCCCTTGTCGGGCGAGAACACCACCTCGCGCTCTTCCTGGTAAATCCCCGTGCGCTGGCCGCGTGGGCTGAGTTCCTCAAACTGGAAACGCTGACGGAAGGTGTACTGGTCGCGCATGGCGCGCACAAAGCTCTCATTGCGGGCCACCCGTTTGGCCAGGTCCCGGGGAGGACGGGCGCTGGCGGCGGCAGACTGCGCGTGGGCCAAGGGCACACTCACCAGAAGGGCCAGTAGACCCGCCAATGCTAAGATGGGCGCGTATCGTCGCATGCCTCCCCCTCACCGCCACATTGCCACCCCGCCCCTGCTGCCGGCCAGCGCTGGCGTGGCGGTTGCCGGCATCTGGGTGGCTGCGGGCGTGGCAGCCGCATTGCTGTTGCCCCAGCATATCCCGAACGGGGTAAGGATTCCATTCTTTTTCGCAGCCTGCCTGGAACTTGGCTGCTTCGTGCCGCTGGGCTGGGAACGGGTTCGTTCCGCACTCATCGGCAGATTCCCGCCGAAGCGGCTGGCCATGGGGCTGGTGGTGAGCGGATTACTGCCCTTCCTGGTCTACACCCTGGGCGCGGGCGTGTTTACCTGGCAGGCGGCGGGGACGCTGGCCGCGCTGTGCCTGGCCATTTGCCTGTGGTACGTGCTGTTGCCCGCTGGGCGGATGCGCGACCTGGGCTTCCTGACGCTGGTGGCGGTGGTGACCCTGAGCGGGATGTTCAAGGACATCTACCCCGATGCGGCTCCGAAGCTGCAGGCCGAGTTCCTGGGACGCATCCTGTGGATTCGACTGGGGATTGCCGCCAGCCTGTTGCTGCGACAATTGCCCGGGACGGGCTTCGGCTGGTGGCCATCCCTGCGCGAATGGCGTTGCGGCGCGCTGGGTTTCGCTGCGCTGTTTCCCGTGCTGTTTGTGCTGGGCTGGTGGCTGCAGTTCTTTGGCTTGCGTGAGCTCGCCCGCCCCTGGCATGAGGTGGCCGCCATCGCCCTGGGCACCTTTTTTGGCATCTTCTGGGTGGTGGCGCTGAGTGAGGAGTTCTTCCTGCGGGGCCTGCTGCAGCAGTGGCTGGTGGATTGGCTGGGCAGCTTCGTCTGGGGCATTGCGGCCACCAGCCTGCTGAGTGGCGCCCTGCACCTGCCTTTCCGCGAGTTCCCCAACTGGAAGTTCGCGCTGCTGGCGACGGTGGCGCATGCGGGCTATGGATGGGTGTTCCACCGGGCCGGAGGGATTCGCGCCGCCATGGTGACCCATGCCCTGGTGGTTACGGCGTGGCGGGTGTTTCTGGTGTAGCAGGCTGGGGAACTAGAGCGTTCCCACGGTCCCGTTACGCATGGTGGCGATCCTTTCCTGAAAGACCGCCGCAGCATCCAGAAAGACCTGCGCGTGGGCCTGCACACTATGGTGAATGGGCAGCGAGTAGCCGCCGCCCATGCAGATGACAACCGGAATCGCAAGGCGCCGACAGGTCTGCAGCACGAAGTGGTTCCGCTGCTGGAGGCCCTGCGGCGTGAGGGCCAGCTTGCCCAGTTTGTCCTCGCGCAGGCCATCCACACCGGCCTGAAAGAAGATCAGCTCCGGTTCAAATGCCAGCACCTGGGGCATGCTGGTGTACAGCGCATCCAGAAAGGCATCGTCCTCGGTTCCGTTGGGCAGCGGTACATCCAGCTTGCTGCGCTGTTTGCGGAAGGGGAAGTTGTGGGCGCCGTGCATGGAGAAGGTCAACACGCCGGGGTCGTCTTCGTAGATGGAGGCGGTGCCATCGCCCTGGTGGACATCCAGGTCAACGACGGCCACACGACGCAATCCGCGGGTTGCCTTGAGGTGCTCAATGGCTACGGCAATGTCGTTGAACACGCAGAAGCCTGACCCTTCACTGACGAAGGCATGATGGGTGCCCCCGGCCAGATTTCCGCCAAAACCCTGGGTGAAGGCGTCCTCGGCGGCAGCCACCGCACCGCCTACGCTAGCCAGGGTACGCTGCACCAGCGCCGGCGACCAGGGGAAGCCAATGCGGCGGATGGCCTGGGCGCTCAATGAACCCTGCAGGAAGTGGTGGACGTAGTCGCGGTCGTGGACACGCAGCAACTGCTGCTGGGTGGCAAAAGGGGCGCACTCAAAGCGGAAGCGGCCGCTGACGGCAAGCTGGTCCCGCACCATGCGGTACTTCTCCATGGGGAACTTGTGGCCCTCGGGCAAAGCAATGCCGTAATGATCGCAATAGTGAAGGCGCGGCTGCACGCGTTGTCTGATTCCCCCGTTTCAGGAACGGATTCCCCAGGATAGCCGATGGAGCCTTTGCTGGGGCCCATGCGCCATCAATGCGACGCGCCATCAATGCGACGCAGAGTTGAGATCGACTGCGATCCCCTGACCTGGCTGCATGGACCTCAGCGCGAAGAGGGCTGCCGGCAGGAGGCGCTTGAGATCAGCAAGCCGGTTGGTTGGAGCACACAGAATCAGGATGGAAATCCGCATGCCGGTGAGATTCTGCTGGTGGGGAATCTCCTGGTCCGTGGTGACCAGCAGATCGCATGCCGCCGCGCAACGCGCCCTGCAGAACCCGGCGCGTCGATGAAGCGGCAACAAGCTCAGGCTGCGCAACAGGCTGCCTGCACCCCCCGCAGCGCAACCGTCCGGGGCTTGTCAAGGGGATGGCCTATAATGAAGAGTGCGCCTTGGAGTGCGGTATCCCTTTTGCTCCTGGCCAGTTTCATTCGCTACCGGACGACCTGTGTATGGTCCCGGAGCGTTTAGCCTTTGGGAGGACGATGAGTCGCGAGGATTGTATCGAAGTAACCGGGAAGGTGCTGGAGAAGTTTCCCAGTGGCCTCTTTAGCGTGCAGTTAGATCAGGACGAGGAACGCGTGATATTGGCCCACCTGGCTGGGAAGCTCCGCCGCCACCGCATTCGCGTGCTGGCCGGTGACCGCGTCACCTTGGAAATGTCGCCCTACGATCTCACCAAGGGCCGCATCACGTACCGCCACAAGTAGAGCCCGCACGTCCCCGCTGTGGGGTCCCTCTTTCCGAGGATCGGAATTCCGGTGTAGGATATCCGGTAACGAGGATGCTGGACATTTGACAACTGCCCTGTTTGTCCTTGGGACAAGGCCCGAGGCCATCAAGCTGGCTCCGCTGCTGCTGGAACTGCGCGCGCACCCGGGTTCGTTCCGCACTCACCTTTGTTCCACTGGCCAGCAGGCGGACCTGCTGGCCCCGGTGCTGGCCGCATTCGATCTCGTCGCTGACACCACCCTCCAGGTGATGCAGTCCGGCCAGAGTCTGGCCCAACTCTCCGGCCGGTTGTTGGAGGGCCTGGCGCCGGTGATGGAGAAGGTGAAGCCAGACGTCGTCGTAGTGCAAGGCGATACCGCCACCACCTTGTGTGGCGCGCTGGCGGCCTGTTACCAGCGCATTCCGGTGGTGCATGTGGAGGCTGGGCTACGCACGGGCGATTGGCTGGCTCCGTTTCCGGAGGAGCTGAACCGTTGTCTGGTGTCCCGGCTGGCCAGGCTGCATTGCGCCCCCACCCAGTTGGCTGCCGATGAGTTACTGCGGGAGGGAATTCCCGCGGATGCTGTTGTGGTGACGGGGAATACCGGGATCGACGCCCTGGCCTGGGTGTTGGAGCGCTTGCGTTGCGGGAGCTTGCAGCCCGCCGTACCTTTTCCCGCCACGGAACGGAAGCGCGTCGTGGTGACGCTGCACCGGCGGGAAGCCTTCGGCGAACCGCTGGAACGGG
>JALOKO010000420.1 GCA_025456495.1 Bryobacterales bacterium
TGTCGTCACCCGCCACGACATGAAGGCCTATGTGGCCCGGGCCATCCGTCGCTTCCAGGGAATGCCGGCTCCGCAACCGCAACCTGCCGCCGCCAGCGCGCAGAGCTAGCCCGCTGTCATGATCCAACTGCGGCAAGCCGGCAAACGCTTTGGCCCGAAGCTCCTCTTTGAGGACGTCAACTTCCAGATCAATCCCGGTGACCGCGTCGGCCTCATCGGCGCGAATGGCACGGGCAAAACCACCCTCTTGCGCATCCTTGCCGGCGTCGAATCCCTGGATGACGGCGCTCTGGAATCCGCGCGTGGCCTCAACTTCGGATACCTGCCCCAGGACGGTCTGCGCCTCTCCGGTCGCACCGTCATGCAGGAATGCTTGAGCGTCTTTGACAACATCCGTCAGATGGAGCAGCGTCTGGAATTGCTGATGGCTGAGATGAGCTCCCTGCCCTCGGATTCCCCGGCTTACCTCCAACTCGCTGACCTCTACCATCGCCTGGAAACCGAGTTTCACGCTGCCGACGGCTATTCCTTGGAGTCCCGCGCCGGCATGATCCTCAATGGCCTTGGCTTCAGCAAAGACGACTGGCCGCGCCGTGTGGAAGAGTTCTCCGGTGGTTGGCAAATGCGCATCGCGCTGGCCAAGCTGCTGCTGGAACGCCCGAATCTCCTGCTGTTGGACGAGCCCACCAACCACCTCGACCTGGAAAGCCGCGACTGGCTGGAAGACTACCTCAACCAATACCCGTTCGCCGTCGTTCTCATCTCCCACGACCGCTATTTCCTCGACCAAACCATCAACCGCGTCATCGAGCTGTGGAACAAGCAGGGCTGGGTCTACAGCGGCAACTACACGAAGTTTCTCCAGCAGAAAGAGGGCCGCCGCCAGCAACTGGTAGCCTTGCAGAAGTCCACCGCCGAACGCGCCGAACAACTCGAAGCCTTCATCAGCCGCTTCCGCGCGCAAGCCACCAAGGCCAAGCAGGTGCAAAGCAAGATCAAGGAACTGGAGCGCCTGCCCAAGGTGGAAATCCCCCCCGAAGAGCACACCATCCACTTCCGCTTCCCCCAGCCGCGCGCCAGTGGACGTACGGTGATGGAGGCTGAGGCGCTCAGCAAGAGCTACGGCCAGAAGCACGTCTTCAGCGACTTTGAGTTCCTCATTCAGCGCGGTGATCGCATTGCCCTGGTAGGTCCCAACGGGGCGGGGAAGTCCACCCTGATCAAGCTGCTGGCGGGCCTTGAGCCTCCCTCGCGCGGCGAGTGCCGTCTGGGTCACAACGTGGATGTGGATTACTTTGCCCAGGACCAGTACAAGTCCCTTGACCCCAACGCCCGCATCCTGGACGACCTTAGCCAGTTGGGCGCCGGACGCAACCAGACCGAACTCCGCACCCTGTTGGGCTGCTTCCTGTTTTCTGACGACGATGTCTTCAAGCAGATTGGCGTTCTCAGCGGTGGTGAGCGCAATCGCTATGCGCTGGCTCGCCTGCTGCTGTACCCGTCGAATTTCCTGTTGCTGGACGAACCCACCAATCACCTGGACATGCGCGCCAAGGACGTGCTGCTGAGCGCCTTGCGCGACTACTCAGGCTCGCTCGTCTTCGTCTCGCACGACCGCTATTTCATTGAGAATCTGGCCACCCGTATCTTTGAGGTGCGCGACGGCCAACTGCTGGATTATCCCGGAACCTTCGCCGAGTTTCTCGAGTTCAAGAACCGCCTCGCCAGCGACGCCGCCCAGCAGGCAGCTGAGCAGGCGACGCTCGCCGCGTCGCGTGCCGGGCTTGGCCCCAATCGTCCCGGGCAGTCCGCGCACGACGCCCTTGCTGTCGGTGATGCGGCGGCGCGCAAAGGCCGACGGTTGAATCCCATCAAGCTCCAGCAGTTGAAAGATCGACGGGACGCCCTGGAACGCGAAACGGCGCAACTCGAGCATGACCTTGCGGCCACGGAAACCGCGCTGGCCCAGTTCGTCAACGCCGAGGAGACCTTGCGCCAAACCCGTCACGCGGATTCGCTTCGCGCCCGTCTCGAACAGGCCACCCAGGAATGGGCCGAGGTCTCGGAAATTATCGAGGAAGAAGAACAGGCTGCCTAACCCCTTCGCCACGGCTGCGAACTGGCCACCGAAATCCCCCGCACCTCGTCCTTTCCCCGGCCCGTCACCGCGCAGTAATAGTGCAGCAGCGCCCCCCGATGCCAGAACACTGAGGGCTTGTGCGCGTACACATCGTCAATCGTTCCGGGTGCGCCAACATCAATGAGAATCCGTGGAACCTTCGTCATCGCAAACGGGCCATCCCCTGTGGCCAGCAGGTCGCGCGCCCTGCCCTTGGCATCGAGTCCGAAATAGAACAGCAGCCATTTCCGTCCATCGCGCAGCACGCATGGGTCACTGGCAAAACGCTCGTCCCAACTGCCCGCATCCCCGTTGGCGACGATTGGATTGCCCGGGTGACGGGTCCAGGTTCGCAGGTCCCTGGACGTGGCCACCCCGGTCTGCTCGCGCCATGGTTTCGCTTTGTTCTTGGCGTTGTAGAACAGGTAGTAGACGCCGCCATCTTCCACCAGGCAGGGCTTGTAGAGGCCGCCCTGTTCCCACTCCGCCCCCTCGTCCGGTCGCAGGCAGATGTCGCCAATCTCCCACTGCAGCAGGTTGCGGCTCCAGCACAACCCGATCACTGCTGGACCCTCCTCATAACCAGGGTTGGGATAGGCGTGAAACACGCCCAGATAGCGCCCGCCCACCTTGCGCAACGCACCCTTCGAGCGAAGCCGCGGGTCCCGCAGAATCCAGTTCAGCGCCACATTGTAACGGGTGATGGCGTTGTCGGCGTTCCGTCGCAGGATGCAGCCCTTGCGTACCCAATGCACCCCATCCGCTGAGGCTGCCAGCCCCGTCTGATAGCCCGTTCCATCAAAGCCCAGATAGGTCATGTGCAACCGGCCGTCGTGCCAGAAAACGAACGGGCAATCCACCGCCCGGCTGTCAAAGTCCTTCGCCTCCGGATGCGCCGCCAGCACCAGCTTTCCGTACTTGTACGGTGTTTCGTAAGGCCCGCGAGCTTCCATGGCCCCGGCCGCCTGCGGCGCGGTCCAGCCCACCTCCGGGTTGCCGGCGCCCAGCCCCGTCAATGCCCACGGCCATGCGCCCGCGCCCACCCTGGCCAACCAATTCCTGCGCGTCGTCCGCAATGAAATACCCATGAAAATCCGCCTTTGCCTGCACACATCCCTTCGGCCCGCCCTGGCGCCACCGCCGAGGGTCGCCCGCCCCCTGGCCCTTATCCCCCTGGCCCTTATCCCGCTTTCCTTGGCCATTGTCCCCCGCTTCCATCGTCGCGCGCGCCCATCCGTCAGTTTTCTTGGCTCTTCAAGGATTTGTTGAATCAATTCCATCCTTTGGTTGCTCTACCGGATGGAGCTTTTTTCGCACGCCTTCATCTGTCATTCCGCAATCGCATTGCTTTTCAGTACAATGGGTTGTGATCATGTGAGCTAGGGGGGCGAGGGTTTTCGCATCCTTTCCTGGAATGCGATCAACCAGCGGCCCTCGGGCGGGTTTTTCAACGCTCGCTGTCATCTGGAAGCGCGGTAGTTGCGGGGTGGTTTCGCCCCCGGCCGACTCTCTTCCAATGCCGTACCCTGGCCGCCGAAGGCATATTCCAATCGAAACGAGGAGCGATCGTGAAGAACGTGAATCTAAAATTCAGAAGACTCGGGCTGGCTCTGGCGGGTGTGTTGCTGCTGGGCCTCATGCTTCCTGCTCTCGCGCAGGACAAGCCCACGCGCATCCGGGTGCAGGCTGACCCCAGCGTCGCCGGCTTGTTTATCGATGGCAAGTACGTCGGTCCTACCGAGAACTTCCACATCAGCATTCCCTATGAAGTGTCTGCCGGTGAACATAAAATCCGCCTGGTTGACCCGCGCTACGAAGACTACGAAACCACCGTCACCGCGGTAGACGGCCAGACCACCAAGTTCGAATTCAAGATGACCCCCACGCCCATCCCCCCCGCCCCGTTTGGCCAGATCCGCACCCTGCAGGGCGCCAGCAAGGTCACCGCCGTTGACCTCACCCAACAGTCAGCCGGCC
>JALOKO010000421.1 GCA_025456495.1 Bryobacterales bacterium
ATGGGAAACTCCGCAATGCTAATATGGGATCAACAGTAAGTCATCATCTGACTTAATAGCATCCCCAGCAGCGGGACCCAGCCCGCTGCATAGCCCCTCTAAGAAGCCCCGGTTCCCAGACCGGGGCTTCTCCTCCCCTCCTTCCCCGGCAACGTTCCCGAATGAGGCAAACTTGCGTCGGCGCACCATTCCACCCTCGCGGATGCCGGCCAGGCAACACGGCGCAGGCGATACGAACCACCTGCGCCGCATCGCCCGTCTCGTTTCGCCACGCTAGAGCTTTAGGTCCCAGCCTTCGCGGAAGCGGGGCTTGACGTACTTGTTGGCATCATCGCTGTTGGTGAAGCGGACGCTGGCTGCGTCCCACTGCAGTTTGCCACCCACACGCATGGCGATGGCCGTGAGGGCCAGCCACTCGGCGTAGGGTACGGCGATTCGGAAATCAGAGCACGAGGCCTCGCCGCCCTTACAGGCGCGAATCCAATCCGCCATGTGACCGGGCGAGCGCGTCAGCAACTGCTGCGGCAGCTTGTACTCCTTCCAGCGCGCTGAAGGCAGCAGCCACACGCCCTCACCCCGGTTGCTGGTGGCCATGATGCCCTTGGTGCCTACGAAGACGGAGCCGTTTCCCGTTAGGATGCCGGGTTGGGTGGGCGTGCCCGGTTCGCCGAAGACGCGCACGCCCGGGCCACCAGGACCCATGCGCTGGCCACCCGCCGGCCGGGGGCCGCCGAATCCGCCTTGCCCTCCGAATCCGCCGGGGCCGCCACGGCCGCCTCCCGTACCCGCCGGTGAGCCGGATTGGCCGGATGCCGACCGCGCAATCTCGTTCAGCCAACGCCCCGTGGGACGGCCCTTTTCGGCCAGGTTATCCATCGGAGGCAGAATGGTCTCGGCTTCCATGCCCGGGACGCGGAAGGCGTCCGGATCTGTGGATCGCGCGGAGTCGTGATAGTACAGCTGCACCGGAGGCATGCCGCCGCGGGCGGGGAAATCCAACCGCACCGTGGCCCGATTGGGGAAGGTAAAGTTACTTTCCCCATCCACGCTCACCCGCTCCAGAGTGGTGGGAGCGCCCAGTTGCAGGGCGTGGTGCGCCGGCCCGGCCGTGTGGGTGGCCCAGTTGCCAATCTGCCCGGTGCCGAAATCATAGAAGCCTCGCCAATTGTAGGGCACATAGGTGGAACTGAACGCCCGCATCGGCATCGCGCCTAGCCAGGCATCCCAATTCAAGGTATCGGGCACTGACTCTTCCGGAGGCAGTTCCTTCAGTCCGGTGGGATGGGTGCCCGGCGTGGTGGACACGTGGACCTCAGTCACCTCACCGATTTCGCCGGACCACAGAATCTCCGCCGCCACCCGGTGCGCTTCGTGAGAGAAGCCCTGGTTACCCATTTGCGTGGCCACCTTGTACTTCTCAGCAGCCTGCAACAGCAGCCGCGCTTCCCACGGGGTGCGGGTGAGCGGCTTTTCGATGTAGACGTGCTTGCCACGTTGCATGAACGCCAATCCTACAGGCGCGTGCATGAAGTCCGGTATGGCAATGGTGACGGCGTCGATGTTCTTCTCTTCCTTGTCCAGCAGTTCGCGGAAGTCGCGATACAAGGGGAGTTTCTCGTAACGCTTCAGCGGACCGGAGGATCGGTCAAGATCCACGTCGCAGAGAGCCACGATATTCTCAGTTTCTGCGGCCTCCTGCAGCAGGTTTGCGCCGCGTCCGCCGCAGCCGATGACGGCCACGTTCAGCTTGTTGTAGTAGGGCTTGTATCCCAAAGCCACCAGGCTCTTGACGCTGCCGTAACCGCCCAGCGGGACAGCGCCGGCAAGCAGGGATCCGAAGAAGAAATGACGGCGGGAGACGCCGAAGCTGGACATGTTCGTTCCTTTCTCTGTGAGGACGACGGGACTGCCGGGCGGCTGGGTGAAACTGCCGGGCGGCCCGGTGAGACTGCCTTGCTGAAGCGCGCGGGCAACGGTCCGCTTCGAAGAAACCACTGTCGGAGTCGCCGCGTAACCAGCGCCACCGGACCCCTTTGGAAAGACCACCAAGCTCGCGCCGGGGTTACCCGTAGCGAACCCGATCAGGCAATCGAGGCGTCATGAGGGCGCGGCTACACCACCTTCAGTCCGCTGGGCATGGCCACGGTCTTGGGCTGCAGGCCCGCTTTGGCGCAGAGGGCGTAGACGACAAAGCCAACGACAAAGCTATAGAGCGCCGCTGGCTGGATGCTCTCTTTGATGCTGTCAAATGCGGGGATGAAGGGCATTACCCCCACAAAGAATCCGGCGGCCCAGGCGATGTATCCGGCCAGGTTGATGCCTTCTCTGGGACCAGCCCACTTGCGGCCGCTCAGCAGGTAATCGGCCACCATCGCGCCGCAGATAGGGCCGAAGGACGCACCCACAATGCTGAAGAAGCCAATCAGGTTTTCCGCCGCACCCGTGACCGCAAGCACAATGGCCACGGTCATGGCCAGCATCGTGGAGGTCATCCGGGGAATACCCGGCAGCATGGTGGAAAAGCTGTTGCTGGCGATGAAGGCGCAGAAGCAATTCGGCGGGATAGACGCGATGGCGAACAGGAAGAACATGCTGGTTGCCAGAAAGCCACCCATCGAAGGAATGACCGCATCGTAATTCAGGCTGGCCAGGGACGGGTTCAGCGCCTTGGCGCCCGCCACTGAGAGCAGCGGCAAACCGCCCGCGATGACGGCGGCGAGCGCGATGCCCACTAGCCCACCCATCTTCACGTCGCCCGCGTTCCGGCTGTTGATGCCAAAATCCGCGCCCGCCGCGCCCGCCGTGGCAAAGAAGCCGATGGTGATCTGAATGATGAGCGTGAAGCCCAGGTAAGAGTTCTCGACGGGCGGCTGGTATTGCCCGATGCCATCGAATGTCTTGAAGAACACGATGAGAATCATCAGCAGGGGAATAAAGTTTAGATAGGTAGCCACGCGGGCGACATAAGCAATGCCCTTGACGCCGATGTAGGCCATGGCATAGCCCCACACCACGCCGACGACGATAAAAGGCAGGGTCCTGGGGGTCGCGTCCATGCCAAGCCCACTCAGCAGGAACTTCGCTGAGAAGTAAGTAGCCACGCCGAACCAGCCCACCTGCAGTAACCCCATCAGCAGGCCGGGCATCAGGTAGCCGCCGGTGGTTCCGAACGTGGAGCTGCCCACGACATACAAGGGGTGTCCGGTCTTCATGCCCAGCATGGCGGGAACGAAATAATACAGCGCATAGCTCAATAGGCCAGCCACCACCAGCCCGGCAATACATACCCAAACACCGGCCTGGGTGATGGTCTCCGTAGCGATGGCGTTGTAGAAGGCAATCCAGAGGAAGACGCCAGCATAGCTGGGAGCGATATTGGTGTACCACGGCGCCCGCTTACTGGCGGGATTCGGCTGAGCCTGGGCAAGGTATGGGGGTAGCATGTCGAAGGAAGTATATCCCTCTTCACGCCGCGCTGCATCCGGGGGTCCAGCGACACTGGGGGTCCAGCGACACTGGGGGTCCAGCGACACTGGGGGTCCAATCCAACCGAATCCCAACTCAATGTTTGGGCGTCATCAGCAACGGCTCAACTGGCTCTGGCCACTGAAATCACGCCCCGAGGCCAGACCGCAAAAGCATGTCCGGTCCCGGTTGGACCCTGCGCTTGGAACGCAGGGGCAGGGCGCAGGCGATGGGACCATCGGTCTCAGTCCAGCGATGATGGCGGCGTTGCGCAACCCGCGAAGCCGGGCTTGCTTCGGAAGGACAAGCGGGGCTTGGGGGTTCGCTTGATGGTTCCCGATGGTGAACCTCACCGGATGTTTCGTGCCTTTCCGTGGTGGTTATGGCTGCTGAATCGGGTGGCCTCCGTCCTTTTTTTTTGGGGGCGGGGGTGGGGAGTTTTGCCATCGCGAGTAGCGGCTCCTCGCGGGGGCTCTCGGACGGCGCCGCGGACGGAGGGATGTTGTGGCGGGCGGAGGAGAGGGCGCTGTCTGCGGCTGGGCTGGGTGTCTGTACGTATGGGGTGAAAATTCCGAGGGCAGGGTTTTTGGGTTGGTACAGGTGCGTAAGTAGTTTGACG
>JALOKO010000422.1 GCA_025456495.1 Bryobacterales bacterium
CAAGGGTAAGCGCGCTCCCTTGGAAGTGCAACTGGAAGATGTCCTGGAAGCCAAAGCGAAACACTCGCAGGTCGCGGAAGTCCGCGAAGGGCTTACGCAGGAAGTGATCAATTTCAGCGGGCACGGGATAGATGCCGCCCAGCAGCGCACTGCGCGCGTACACGGCGCCGGGAGCGCCGCGCAATTCCGCAGACTCTTCCTTAGACTCCGTGGCCACCGTCACCTGCGCATACAAGGGCAGCGCGCGGAAGCGGGCCTCGGGCAGAGACGCGGCATTCAGCGAGGCGGCATCAGTGCGTAAGGACACCAGTTGCGTAACGAACTCAGAGAGCAGGCGCTGATCTGCGAAGAAGCCCTCCGGCTGCGCGAAGGTCCAGTCGCGATTCTCCCGTCGCAGGAGCTCGCGGGCGCCCATGGGGCTTTCGATGCGAATGCGCCGGGCGGAATACTCGCTGGCCTCAACGATGCGCTTTTGCCGCAGATCACCCAGCGACTTGCTGAGCGCATTCACGGAAGCCATTTCCAGCAGGAAGAGCTTGCCTGAGGGCTGCAACCGGGCGTAGCGTGCGCCGCCGGTGGGGTTCACGCCGCCGATCTGCAGAGACTGCGTCTGCTCGCCTTCAGTGAGAGTGAGGGTGAGCATGGGCGCGTTGATGCCGAAGGCAGTCAGGTCAGCCGACGCGGAGTCGAGGCTTCGCTGTGCCTCCAAGGTACGCAGCAGACCGATGAGGTCCCCGATGGAGAGAGGATCGGCGAAATAGGCCGCGGGCGCAACGATGGTCCAGTTGGTGTCGCCAACGCCGCGCAGTTCAATGGCGTCCTCAGCGGGACGCTGGATCTGGATGGCGGTGAGGTTCTTCAGGCCTCCCGCGAAGACCAGCGCGTCCGATGGAGGGGCAGGGGCCGGGGACTGGTTGTCCTGATACAACAGGTAGCCGATGCCACCGCCCACGATGGCCAGCAGGGCAAGTGCAACCCAAAGTCCGCTCTTGCTCATCTTGCTACCTCCGCCGTTGCAGCCACACCAACACGCCTGCCAGAACAACCAGTAGGGGAATTCCCAGCAGCGAGATGAGATTCACCATACGCAGTTGCACGGGGCTGAGCACGATGGCGGACTCTGATTCCGGCTTGGGTGGGATGGAGATGAGCTCTTCATCCGCGGCCAGCCAGTTGATCATGTTCACCAGCAAATTGCGATTCTCATAGCGACCCACACTGCCGTTGGCCGCCCAGCGACTGTTGCCGACAATGACAAAGCGACCGGGCTTGGCCGCCGGGGCGCTATCGGGGGCCGGGGCGCTATCGGGGGCGGGGGCGCTATCGGGGGCGGCCTGCGAAGATGGGGCCGTTCCCGCCACGGCCAACAGGAAAGGGCCACGCTGGAGCGAGGACAATTGCACTTCACCCTCCAGCGCCTTCAGGTCCTTGGCGGCGAAGGTGTTCTGCTGGGAGGAAAACAGCGGCTGCACGGATGCGCCCTCGCGCACGGCAAGCGATCGGGCTTCGGGGAAGACGGTGACGCCGTCCCGCAAGGTGCTGGTGATGGGATGGGGCTCGTAACTGCCCACCACCAGAGTGAGGGGGCCTAACAGCACGGCGTTGGCAGTGCCAGGCTGGCTCAACAACACGTTGCTTTGGATGTCCACTCCCCAGCGCTGGGCCAACTGCAGCAGCGCCGTGTTCTCTTCCGTGCGCAGGCCCTGGGCTTCGCCGGGGGGATCTACCAGCAGTAGAACGCCGCCGCCGTTGGACACAAAGCGCTGCACGGAGTCCACCAGCGTGGCGGCGTAGTTGGAGCGCGGCCCTGCCACCACCAATACGTTGCAGGTGGGATCGACGGCATCACCGGCCAGCGGATTCACCGCCGCCAATTCATAGCTGGACGCTTGCAGCAGCACGCTGAGGTTGCTGAAGCCATCGGCGTCGCGGCTGTCCAGAGCGGCCTCTCCGCTGCCCTGCAGCACGCAGGCCTTGCGTCCGCCTTCGCGCACCAGCCGCACCAACGCACGGGTGATCTCCTCTTCGCTCAGGCTGCTGGCGCGCTCAAAGCGGTCCCCGCGCGAGAGCACCAGTTCGCCCAACGCGGTGACGCCCGCAGCCCGCGCCTGCTGGGGCTGCTGGTCAAGGTCCACGTACTCGACGCTTAAGCGAGGCGACAGGTCGTCGTAGCGCGACAGCAGGTCTCGCGCCTGGGCGAAATTGCCGGATTGGTCAAAGTACCGCAGGCGGATATCCTCTTTGAGGTTGGCAGCGAGTTTTGTGGTTTGCTCAGACAGCGTATACCGCTGGTTCGCGGTGGTGTCCAGACTCTTGTTGAAGCGATTGCCCAGGTAGTTCACGCCGCCCAACAGCAGCAGCACCACCAGCAGGTAGACCGCCAGATAGACCCCATAGCGATTCTGCCGGCTCTGCCGCCAGTAGGTATCCAGGAAGCTTCCGTTTCGTTTCGCCATTAGGACCTCCACCTCAACGATTCCAGCGAACGGACAGTGAGGAAGAGCCAGAAGAACGTGAAGGTAACGAAGAACAACAGGTCTTTGGTTTGGATGAGGCCGCGGGCGAAGGGCTCAAAGTGCGAAAGCAAAGACAGGTAGCTGACGCCTCGCGCCCAGGCCGTGGTATTGAACACGCTGACAGCTTCAGCCACCCAAAGGGCAAGGCTGGCGAAGAAGGTGACCGCCACGGCGAGAATCTGGTTGCGCGTGGTGGAAGAGAGAAACACGCCCAGGGCAATCATCGCGCCGCCTTGCAGGAACAGGCCCAGATAACCGGTGAGTATGGGCTGCCAGTCTGGTGAGCTCATAAACAGAAGGATGGCGAAGTCAAACAGGGAGATCAACAGCAGCGCGCCATACAGCACCATGGCCGCCAACCACTTGCCCAGCACGATTTCTACGTCGCGAACCGGGGAAGTCAGCAGCAATTCGATGGTGCCGCTGCGCTTCTCTTCGGCGAACAGGCGCATGGTGATCATGGGAATCAGGAACAGACTGATGGTGCTGATGGTGCCCAGCAAGGGGCGCAGCAGGATCTCATGATGGTCCATCGGCATGTTGCCGCCCATCTGTCCGCGGGCAAGCGCCATGCGGATGAAGTTCTCTACGCTCACTGAGAAGAAGATGCCGAAAACCAGCGCAAAGACGGCGATCAGCACGTAGGCGATGGGCGAGACGAAGTAGCTACGAAGCTCTTTGCGGGCGAGGGTGAGCACGTTTCTCATTGCTGCGGCTCCTGGGCTTCGTCGTTGGGGTTGCGCGCGCCGGTGTCGGAACTGTCGGAACTGTCAGATTCGCTGGGCGCGCCAGCGGCGTCGGAAGTGCCGGAAGTGTCGGAATTGCCGGAAGTGCCGGAAGTGCCGGAAGCGTCGGAAGTGTCAGAGTCTCCCTGCGTCACCTGTAGGAAGACCTCCTCCAGGCTGTAGGAATGCGCCTTCATCTCGTACAGGCTCCATCCCTGCGCGATGATGGCGGCCGCCAGCGCGGGGCGCGCATCGGAGCCGGGCAGGGTTTCCACCTGCAGGCTCATGCGGGCGTCGCGCGTATCGCGAACGGTGACGTTGGAGACGCCCGGGAAAGCGGACAGCGACTGCGCGACGCTGTCGGGTGAGGGCGCAATCCCAAGGAAGCCAATGTCCAGGGTCACCGCTTCCCCGCCCTGCAGGCGGTTGCGCAGGTTATCCACGGTATCGGTGGCCACCAGACGGCCCTTGTTGATGATGATGACTTCCTCGCAGGTCTGCTCCACTTCGGGAAGGATGTGGGTGCTGAGGATGATGGTGTGGTCGCCGGCGAGTTCACGGATAAGGTCACGGGTTTCCAGAATCTGCTTGGGGTCAAGCCCGCTGGTGGGCTCGTCCAGAATCAGCAGCTGCGGGTCGTGCAGCAGCGCCTGGGCAAGGCCCACCCGTTGGCGGTAACCCTTGGACAGCTTGGCGATCAACTTCTCGCGGACATCCAATACGGCGCAGCGCTTCATGGCGCGTGTGACGCGGTCATCCAATTCGGCCCTGGATACGCCCTTGATTTCGCCCACGAAGCGCAGGTAGCCTTCGACGGACATGTCGGGGTAAAGGGGA
>JALOKO010000423.1 GCA_025456495.1 Bryobacterales bacterium
GTGCTGATTCACATCGTCAACCCGCCGTCCAACATGAGCGAGGTGATGGCATATGTAAAAAAGAACCAGATCAGCAGCCCTGTGCTGTTCGATTCCGGCCAGGTGGCGGCATCGTATCTGCGCATCACGCCCACCAACCCCGGCTTCGATGTGCCGCACCTGTTTGTGGTGAACAAGGAAGGCCAGATCGTGAACGACTTCGGCTACGCGCCGGATACCAAGGACTATTTCTTCGGCAACGGCCTGGGTCCCATTCTGGATAAGCTTGCCAAATAGCGGTGGCGGCCTGCCAGCCGCGAGGCGGGTGTACTGGCGTCGCTAGACGGGTCTACTGGTGTCGCTAGACGGGTCTACTGGTGTCGCGGTGGTGCGTGCTGACGCTGAAGTCACGCTCCCGCAGAAGGCGGGCCACTTCCTCGGCAATCATTACGGAGCGGTGATGGCCTCCTGTGCATCCGAAGGACACCGTCAGGTAACTCTTCCCTTCGCGGATGTAGTGGGGAATCAGGTAGGCCAGCAGATCCGTGATGCGCTGGATGAATTCGCCGGTTTGGGGAAAGCCCCGAATGTAATCGGCCACTTCAGCGTCCAGTCCGGTGAGGTGGCGGTATTCGGGGACGTAGTGCGGGTTCGGCAGAAAGCGCACGTCGAAGAGCAGGTCGCTGGTGTCGGGCACCCCATGGCGGAACCCGAAGCTGGTGATGGCGATGCGCATCTGCGGCTGCCCGGCGCCACCGCCGAAGCGGGCGTAGATGTGATCGCGTAGCTCGTGAACGTTGAACCGTGAGGTATCCACCACCACGTCGCTGAGTTCACGCAGCGACGCCAGGCGCATCCGCTCAGCCTCAATGCTCTCGCGCAAATTGGCGTAGCTTCCCAGTGGATGCGGCCGTCGTGTCTCGCTGTAGCGTCGCAGGATGGTGTCGGTCTGGCAATCCAGAAACACCAGCGAACAGGGGATCTGGTCGCGCAGTTGCAAGAACACTTCCGGCAGTCGTCCCAGCCCGTCCTCGCCGCGTACATCCACCACAATTGCCGCTCGCTGAATGGATGGCGATTCCTGAATCAGGGCCGTGAAGGTGGGCAGCAATCCAACGGGCAGGTTGTCGACCGCGTAGAAGCCCAGGTCCTCCAGGCTTCGCAGCACCGTGCCCTTGCCCGACCCGCTGAGGCCGGTGATGATTACCAACTGGGGACTCGGCGCGGCTGGTGGAACTTGCTCTGGGTAGCTACTCACTTCGAACTCCCACGGACTCACCGAATTTACGAGTGTTTCCATTGTCGCGCACCGTTGCGGATTCGTGCTGAGCCTTGCGTCGCCCCTATGAAGGTCGCCCAAATCATTTTCGCCCGCCTGCGATTTTCGCTCTTCTCAGCCCTGTGAAAGCAAGGTTACACTAGGACGGTTTCGTACCCTTGGTGATCGCTTGGCCCTTCTGACAACCGCCTGGACTGACAACCGCCTGGACTGACAACCGACCGGGATGATCACCGCCTGGCCAAACCTGGCCACCGCTTGTTCGAAACCGACAACCGCTCATTCGAAACGGAGTTCCGGGATCGCAATGATGTATCCGGTCTGTGTCTCGCTTCCAGAGTCGCCTGCAGTGGCGGCTGCCTTGTGGACGGTGCTGGATTGTGGCTGGCAACAGCAGCAGAGTCGGGGCGCCCGCCCCACAACTGCCGCGCAGCGTCAGCACACCGATACGCTGCTGCATCTGCTGCGCGCGAAGCTGGCTAAGTCCGCCGAGCACCCTGAGTGCGTCTGGGTGGAGCGCCGCGAAGTGGCCGACATTTTGTTCCTGGTGGACGAGGGGCTGCAGGTGCTCTCCCGCCAACCCGAAGGAAACGGACCGCAGCCTCCCTACGCACTGGCCGTTCAGGTCTTTCTGCAGGAAATCCGAAAGCGTCTGCCCACGCCGCGCAAGCCGGTCACGCGCCAGTCCCAGGGGGATCGCGCACTGGCGGCGGCCGCAGTCAACCGCTAAACCAGACGCGCGCCCGCCCATGGAAATCCCGGCCGGAAGCCTGACTGGATTCTTCCCGGAAGCCCAACCAGGTACTTCGTGACAAAATAGAGCCGATGACCAACAATCTGGTTTCCATACTGGGCGTACCCATGGATTTGGGTGCGGGGCGCCGTGGCGTTGACATGGGCCCTTCCGCCATTCGCGTGGCGCACCTCGGCGGTCGCCTCCGCGAACTTGGTTACGAGGTAGAGGACCTCGGCAACATCGACGTCGTGCAGCCGGAGAGCATCGCCATGCAGGACGACCGGCTCCGCTATTTGCCGGAAATTGCCGAAACCTGCCAGCGCGTCGCCAACGTGGTTCATCGCATTCTGGAAAATGGGCGTCTGCCCGTCGTGCTGGGTGGCGATCACGCCATCACGATGGGCACGATTGGTGGCGTCTCCAGCTATTTCCATGAGCGGGAACGCAAGGTGGGCATGATCTGGATTGACGCTCACGCCGACATGAATACTCCAGAGACCACTCCATCCGGGAACATCCACGGCATGCCCCTGGCCGCCAGCATCGGCATGGGGCCGGAAGCGCTTACGCACCTGCGCGGCTTCGCGCCGATGGTCCATCCCAAGAACGTGGCGCTGGTGGGCATTCGATCCGTGGACAACCTGGAGCGGATGAACATTCGCAAGTCCGGCATCATGTGCTTCACCATGCGCGACATCGACGAGCGCGGCATGCGCAGCGTGATGGACGAGGCCATTCGTGTGGCCTCGAATGGCACCGAAGGCGTTCATGTTTCGCTGGATCTGGATTCGGTTGATCCGGCGGAAGCCCCTGGCGTCGGCACGCCCGTGAAAGGCGGACTGAGTTATCGCGAGGCGCACCTAGCCTTGGAGATGGTGGCCGATTCCCGCAAGCTGCTCTCGATTGACTGTGTCGAGGTGAACCCCGTCATCGACGACGCCAACCGCACCGCAATTCTCGCCGTCGAATTTCTCACGTCCGCGCTGGGCAAGCGCATCCTGTAGGTCTTCCGATGAAAGGTTCTTTCTGCATGCGTGCTTTCCTGGCCTTCTGCTTAGCCGTCGCCTTCACGCTTCCAATGGCCGCCGAAACCCTGAAGGTGATGGCCTACAACATCCGCTATCCGGAAAAGCGCGACGGCGTGAACTACTGGGACGAACGCCGTCCGGTTGCCATCGAGATGCTGCGCCGCGCCGCGCCGGACCTCATCGGCACGCAGGAACTCTTCTTCCGTCAGGGCGAGGATATCGTCACCGCGCTGCCGGAATACGTGTGGTTGGGTACGGCCCGCTACGGCATCCACACCAACGAGTACATGGGCATCTTCTTCAGGAAGGACCGCTTCGAACTCCTGCAAATGGGCCAGTTCTGGTTGTCGGAAACCCCCGACGTGCCGGGCAGCATGAGCTGGAACGTCAACCTTCCGCGTCTGGCCACCTGGGTTCGCCTGCTGGACAAGCGCACCGGCAAACCCTTGTACTTCATCGACACCCACTTCGCCCATCGTGGCGAGGATGCCGATGCCCGCGCGAAAAGTGCGCAGGTGATTACGAAGTTTCTGGCGACGCTGCCTGCGGACATCCCCGTGCTGCTGGTGGGCGACTTCAACACTGGTCCGGATACGGAAGCCCATCGCGCGATCACTGCCTCGATGAAGGACGCCTGGCTGGCGGCCAAACAGCGCAAGGGGCCTGAAGGGACTTTCCACGGCTTCCGGGGCGGTGATGGGGGCGGCCCTTCTCGTCGCATTGATTGGGTGCTCTTCCGCGCGCCATTCACCGTTATCGAAGCGGAAACCATCGTCATGCGTCAGGGCGACCAGTATCCATCTGACCATTACCCGGTTATGGCCACGTTCGCCTTGCCTTAGCCGCGCGCGGCGACAACGGGCGGGGGCCTTCCCCACCAGGGCGCGCGGTGCCCTTCGCGCGCTCGAGTGGCTCTTTGATGGTCATACTGTTGCTGTCCGGACGCTGATTGCGTCGATGGGCTTGCATCCCCGTATTCGGATACGTTACTCTTTAACTTGGTTGGATAGCGGATGTCGTCACTTTTCCTCATCACCGATCCTGTAACCGGCAACCGTGGCCCGGGATCCCTGCCACAACCCGGCGTCCCCGAAGTATGCCCGAGGTGTGTGCCACCAACGAGAGATTGCATAAGGAGTCAACGAATGTCTACACTCATCGCCTCGCCGGCGGAGGAGTCTGTCCAACAAGAATGGATGGCGCTCAACCCGCCAGAGGAACTCATCCGGGTCTTTCAGGCCGCGCCTTCGGTCACTGTCTTTTCGACGGTGGACGAGATTGTGGCGCAAGCTTGCGGCGGCCCGGGTAACTCCGTCTTTGAGGTCGCCTACGACGTGCCGGGCAAAGGCCGCGTGGTGGAAGCTAAAGTGGCGCGCGTGCGCAATGGGATCAGCGCCAACTACCTGGAACCCTACATGCGACGACGCGACCCCGATTGCATGGTGGTGGCCGACGACCAGCGTACCGACAAGCCCCAGTTTCAGCAGCGCTACGGGAAGCCCTTCGACGAACTGCGGCAGCAGTCGTTTGAATGGCTGGCCACGCAGCCGCTGGCGACCTTCGCCTTCACGGCGGGCCAACCCGGCATGGGCATGGACGCGCTGGTGGTAGCCCCGGCCAATGCCGGCTTCTTTGCCCTGGGTCTGGCGATGCTGCAGGGCATCATGCCCCTTGCGGGACTCAGCCCTGAATTCCATTTCGATGGCAAGCAGATGGTGGTGCATAACCGCCTGGGCGATGTCCACGAGATGTTTTCGTACAACCTCTACCCCGGCCCCAGCGCCAAGAAGGGCGTCTACGGAAGCCTGCTGAACCTGGGTGAGCGCGAGCGTTGGATCACGGCCCACTGCTCCACCGTGCAGTTGGTAACCGCCTACGACAACATCGTGTGCATCATGCACGAAGGCGCCAGTGGCGGCGGCAAGAGTGAAATGCTTGAACAGCCCCACCGGGAACCCGATGGCCGTCTGCTGTTGGGCCGCAACGTCGTGTCGGGCGAGGAGCGCTTCCTGGAACTGGGGCGCACCTGCGAGCTGCGTCCGGTTACTGACGACATGGCGCTCTGTCACCCCTCCATCCAAAAGGGCAATGGCGGTCTGGAACTTTACGATGCGGAGGACGCCTGGTTCGTCCGTGTGAATCACATTCGCGATTACGCTACTGACCCGAACCTCGAGCGCCTCACGGCTCAACCCAAAGCGCCACTGCTGTTCCTGAACATCGACGCCGTACCGGGCAGCACCGCCCTTCTGTGGCAGCATATTGAGGACGAGCCGGGCAAGCCCTGCCCGAACCCGCGGGTGATTATTCCGCGCGCCTCCATCCCCGGAATCGTGAATGAGCCTGTGTCGGTGGATTACCGTAGCCTGGGCATCCGCACCCCACCCTGTACCCGCGAAAAGCCCAGCTATGGCATCCTGGGCCTGTTCCATGTGCTGCCGCCGGCCCTTGCCTGGTTATGGCGGTTGGTGGCGCCGCGCGGCTACGCCAACCCCAGCATCGTCACCAAGGAAGGTCTCAGCAGTGAGGGCGTGGGCTCTTACTGGCCCTTCGCCACCGGACGCAAGGTGGACCATGCCAACCTCTTGTTGGAGCAGATCCGCAACTCCCCGGACATGCGCTACGTGCTGATTCCCAACCAGCACATCGGCGCCTGGGAAACCGGCTTCAGTCCGCAGTGGATTGCGCGCGAATACCTTGCCCGTCGCGGGACCGCTGCCTTCCGCCCTGGATTGCTGACGCCGTCGCGCAGCCGCTTGCTGGGCCAGAGCCTCTTCCAATTGACCGTGGAAGGCTACTCGATTCCGCGCTGGTTCCTGCAGGTGGATACCCAGCCGGAGGTGGGTCCGGAAGCCTACGACGCCGGAGCGGCAATGCTGGAAGAGTTCTTCCGCTCGCATGTCACTGAGTTCCTGCAAGCTGACCTGGATCCGCTGGGTAAGCAGATCCTTGAGCAGTTTCTTGCCGGGGCTGACCTGGCGGAACTCGAAGCGTTACTGCCCGCCAGCTAAGGGGCGCACGCGCGCACTCGACGTCCATCATCCGAATGGCGCCGGGACCCGCACCCACGGTTCCCAGCGCCATTCGCGCATCCGCTCCCCATCATCCCTGCCGTACCCCTCGCCACTGCTGGGCTTCGCGACTATGAGACATTGGTTCCGGAAGCCGAAGCGTCGCCAATGTCCGAAATCCCGAAGTCTTTACCAGATTCCGTACGAGCGCAACTCCTGCAGACCTTGCGGCAGCGTTTCGACGCGCACCCTGTCCGCCACCCCGAACTGTCCTGGAGGGACGTGGAAGCGCGTCTGCACGGGCGTCCGCAAGCGCTTTGGTGCTTACACGCAATGGAACGGACGGGGGGCGAGCCGGATGTGATCTGCCTTCCGTGGCACAGCGGCGAGCTGATGTTCTGTGACTGCGCGGCGGAGAGCCCCTCAGGCAGGCGGAGCCTCTGCTTCGACCGCCCGGCCCTGGATGCGCGCAAGCACAACAAGCCAAGCGGCGCTGCGCTGGAGATGGCCGAAGCGATGGGCATTTCCCTACTCACTGAGTCTGAGTACCGCCAACTCCAGCAGACCGGGCAGTACGACCGGAAGACCTCCAGTTGGATCCATACGCCAGAGGCGATCCGCAACCTGGGCGGCGCGCTGTTCTGCGACCGCCGCTACGACACGGTGTTTGTTTATCACAATGGCGCGGAGTCCTATTACGCCGCGCGCGGCTTCCGCGGATTGTTACGCGTATAGGGGAATGTGCTGGATGCTGGAACGATTCCTTACCCGTTCTACATATTTTCCTTGCACCACCCAATCCTTCAATGGTATTCTCTCAACTGGGCATCACGCCCTATTCCCACCAAGAAGGAGGCGCCAGTGATCGACAAGAATGCTCGGTTTGGATATCGGGCCTCCTTATGCCATTTTCAATAGCCTGAACCAGGCAATCTTCCACATTCCATGCTGTTGGCCTGTTTGGCTGACGGGTTGCGTCCACCCAGTGCGCTTTCCTGTCGCCTAAGCCGGGGCTGCGTTTGCATGCCCTGGCGGCCAATTCCAGGAACGATCTGCTGCAACCATCGCAGGTTGGCTTGGCGTCGGACCCCCGGGCCAGACCCGTTGCGTACGCTGCCGCCAGAACGCCGCGGCGGTGCGCGCCGATCACCGACATGGATGTTTCGCGAAATCCGCAAAATAGGAAGCCATCTACAAAAAATAGGAATTTCAGTCATAGAGTGACATGGAATTGCCTTGTAACCAATTAGCCTCAACACCGGAGAAATATATGGCGACTCATCTATTTGATTTCGTCAGGGAGATGCCTCCCTGGCTTGTACTGGGCTTGGGTGTCCTGGCTGGCGGACTTCGCTCAATCTGGTACTTCGTCTACCAGCATACGATTGGCTATGCCATCACCCGGGTGAGCATTTCGCTAACCGTAGAGGATGTCGAGCATCGCGACGCCTACCTGTGGCTGAGCTGCTGGGTTGAGCAGCATCTTCGGGGCAGGAAGGTGAACTCACTCTTGCTGCGCGCCAACCACCGGGAGCGGCCCAGCCATGCCACTGAGGATCCGTCCTTTGACATGATCCCGGAGTACGGGTCCTACTACCTGCTTTATCGTCACCGACTGATGATGGTGGAGCATCGCAAGGAGCAGAACCCGGATCTCCACCGGGGGCGCCCCATGCACACGATACGCATCCAGGTCTGGTTGTGCTGGGATCGAACTCTGCTGATGGACATTTTGCGGGAGGCGGAGAACGATTACGAATCCAGGCAATCGAAGCGGTTGGAGTACTTCCGAGCAAATTCCTACGGGGATTGGACCGGCGCTCTGATTGCTCCTCGTCCCTTGGACTCCATCTTTCACCCGCCGGAATTGCTGGACGGATTGATTGACGATGTCGGCGCATTCCTGGACTCGCGACAGGTGTATCAGGAATTGGGCGTACCCTACCGTCGCGGTTATCTGCTGACGGGGCCTCCGGGCACGGGCAAGTCCACCCTGATTCTCGCCATTGCATCGCACTTCAACCTGCCCGTATATAAATTGCCGCTAAACGGCGCGGAGATGACGGGCGACCTTCTGTCCAGCCTGCTGGTGGCCTGCCGCAAGCCGGCGGTTCTGGCGCTGGAAGATGTGGACTGCCTGAAGGTGGCCACTTCGCGGTCTTCGGAGGTCTCCGATGGGCTTACGCTGTCTGACCTGCTGAATGCGGTGGACGGCATTGGCGCATCAGAGGACCGGCTGCTCTTCATGACGGCAAACCAGCCGGACCGATTGGACGCGGCTCTCATCCGCGCGGGCCGTGTGGATCGCAAGGTCTTCGTGGACTTCGCACGGGATCAGGAACTGCGGCGATTCCATGAGCGTCTGGCCAGCATGCGCCCCGTGCCGCCGTGGCCCGAGTTCCGCGCGGCGCTTCCGGCGCAGGCAACCATCGCGGATGCGCAGGCGTTTGCCTTTCGGTGGAACGCCACAGCGCATTCGCCCCTACCCCTTCGTCCATGCGGATAGACTTCCCATGGACGAGGGGGTCACTCTTCCTCGACTTGCGTTTCCCTGTGCGATCACGCCTGCTTTCCCTGTGCGATCACGG
>JALOKO010000035.1 GCA_025456495.1 Bryobacterales bacterium
CATCATCATCGTGCGCGGCGTGGAAGACGACAACTAGCCGCAATCGCCCCTACCAGGGCACGGCCTTTTCGGAGTCAAACACAAAACAGTGCGGCCCGGCGGGGTGCTTCCAGAATTGCCCGTGGTTGCCATAGGCATACATCCGGCGGCCCCCGTCATACTCGTCACGCGGGTTCGGCAAGGCGAAGGTGGCGCACAACCGGTAGGTCTCCGGGGTCAGGATCTTGTACTCGTACCCGATGCCGGTTTCCGGATCCGCAATGCGGCTTACCCCTGACTGGTCGCGGAGAAACTCCAGGCTTTCGGGCAGTTTCGAAGCCTTCTCTGGCGTCGATCCGTCCGTGGACTCGCCCGCGGCCTTGGCCTCCACCTCGGCCTGATTGCCCCATTGTTGAATCTCCTGCGCGATGCGGCGCAGGTCCTCCACCCGGCGCTGGTCAGCTTGCAACCGCCGTTGGTCGGCTGGCATCCCCGCCACCAGCAATCCCGCCACAAACACGGACACCACGCTCACGGTGGCCGCCCATCCCAGCAGCCGCCGCTGTGCTGTACCAAACATCCGCCAACCGCTGCCACCGCCGGGCAAAGAGCTCATGTAGAACACGAAGATTCCGCCGCAAATCAGTAGAACAATGAGAGATTTCAGCACGTAACGCATGCTCAGCTCGCCCAGCAGGAAGTACCCGGTAAAGCCGATCAGGTCGCCCAGCACCGTTCCGGCGGTCAGCAACAGCGCCAGGTACGTCAGCCACTTGCGCACGCCGGATTGCAGTCGGTCCGGGTTGGCCGCGCTTTCCCGCATAAGCACCCGGGTCACCAGCACGTAAAGAGGATACGCAACCGCCATCGCCGCCATGCTCCACGTGATGATGCTGCGGACGGATGGGTAGTACCCGCCGCTTACCGCGTCAGGCACCCAGACGTTGACGAGTTGAAAGAGGATGGTTCCCAGTGCGGTCGTCCACACCGCCAGCGCCAGGAAAGACAGCAGGTACAGGAAGGCCTCGCGGGAGCTCTCCGCCGCTGGCCCGCGTCGCGGCACCGGCATGCCGGTGACGCCCTCCCAGTAACTGCCAATGCTTTGGTAGACATCGTCCGCCAGCCAGCCTTGCCGGATGAGCAGAGCGGCGAGAAACTCGTCGCTAGCCCCCTGTTGTTTGGCTGCCAGCACGAATTCGCGAAGTTGGGTTCGATTCGTTAGGTCAGGCATGCCATCCTCAACTGCACTTCCACAGCCAAAGCCCCGCAGGTATCCATATCAAGGACGTAGGCCTGGTCGGCGCCTCTCCAACTGCAAAGTGCTGGACATTCCGTGCCTGGAGATATACACGAAATGTCCAGTCTAGGGCTGCCGCTCCACCACCACCGTATTCGCAATCAAATCGTGCAGCGCCTGCTTGTGCTGCGTGAACAGCGCCAACAGGTAGCCCACGCCCAGGAAAGCGCCCGATAGGAACATGCGCACTGCAAAGCGGATAAGGCTTTGCCCTTTGGTGAGCGTATGCCCATCCATGCGGATGACGCGCAAGCCCATCCACTGCTTGCCCAGGGTCCCCTGCGCCGGGCTGGTTTCCAACAACATGTAATAGAGGGCAGGGCCTGCAATGGCCAGTGGAGCAATTACCAACAGGCCCAGCACTCCACCCACCGCCACCACTGTGTCGCCGCCCGCGGCGCCCAGGATCGCGGCCGCGATGGCCCCAACCATGAACAGGCCACCCACCACAACGCCAATCAGCAAACCATCAATCACCATCGCGAAGAAACGCATGTGGAAGGGCGCGTACGTTCCCGCCGGATGGCCAGTGGGCGCTGTGCTTTGCGCCCGGACCGGGGACGCGCCAGACCGCGCGCCGGGTGTCGCCGCATAGCCCTGTGGCCCGGGTGGGCCGGGGAAGGTGGGCGGCGGGCTACCAGGGAAGGTTGGGTTGCGAAAATCCTGCACGCCCCCGTGCGCTGCGGTGTAGGGGTCGGGATGGCCGCTCGATGGCGGGTATCCGGTTGGCTGGGAATCCGGTTGCATCAGCGTAAGGTCTACCATATCGTTCGCGTGGATGCTACCCCGCCGTTCCCATCCGGTTACCGCCTGCCACCGCGCGAACGATGGCCCATGGCCCCTGTGTTAGGCTGAAAATCTGGATGCCTTCGATGAAGAAAACAAGCAACGTAGCGGAATTGGAAGCAATCGCCAAACAAGTGCGTCGTGACATCGTCACCATGATTACCGCCGCCAAGTCCGGCCACCCGGGTGGTTCGCTGTCTGCGGTGGAGATCCTGGTGACTCTCTACTTCGACAAGTTCCAGCACGATCCCTCCAATCCTGACTGGGCTCACCGTGACCACTTCATCCTCTCCAAAGGCCACGCCGCGCCCGTGCTGTATTCGGTTCTGGCCGAATGCGGCTACACCCCCAAGGATCAGTTAAACCACCTGCGTCGTCTTGGCAGCCTCTATCAGGGCCACCCCGACGTGCGCTTCATCCCAATGTTGGACGCCTCCACCGGTTCCTTGGGTCAGGGCCTTTCCTTTGCGCTTGGCATGGGCGCCGCCGCGAAGCTGGATGGCCGTTCCAGTCGCATTTACTGCGTCCTGGGCGACGGCGAAATCCAGGAGGGCCAAATCTGGGAGGCCGCCATGTTCGGCGCCTTCCACAACGTCACCAACGTCGTGCCCATCGTCGACTACAACCGCATTCAGTTGGATGGATTCGTCAAGGACATTCTCGACATTGAACCGCTGGCGGCCAAGTGGGAGAGCTTCGGCTACTACCCCTTGGAGGTGGATGGCCACGACATTGCCGCCCTTCAGGCAGCCTTTGACGACGCCGCCGCTCGCACCGATAAGCCCACCTGCATCATCGCCCACACCGTCAAGGGCAAGGGCGTCTCCTTCATGGAGGACAACCCGAAGTATCACGGTTCCGCACCCACCGCAGAGGAACTGGAGAAGGCGCTGGCGGAGTTGGCTTAGGCGCCACGCGCGGTCACCTCGGCTCAGGTACGGCGAAACCGAAAGAGGATCTATCATGCCACTCAGCACAACCTACGAATTGAAGGCGGGAATGGCCACCCGCGAAGCCTTTGGGCGCACCCTGGCGGAACTGGGCAAGACCAATCCCCACGTCGTGGTCTGCGACGCCGATCTGTCCAAGTCCACCATGACTCACTTCTTCGCCCAGGCATTCCCGGAGCGTTTCTTTTCCTGCGGAATCGCCGAAGCCAACATGGTGGGCATCGCCGCAGGCCTGGCTGCCGCTGGAAAGATTCCCTTCGCCTCCAGTTTCTCCGCCTTCGTCGTCAACAAGGGCTTTGAGCAACTGCGCACCGTGGTGGCTTACCCCGGCTTGAACGTCAAGGTGGTGGGCACCCACAGCGGCATTTCCATCGGTGAGGACGGCCCTTCCCAGATGAGCATTGAGGACATTGCCCTCGCCTGCTCCTTGCCTGGATTCGCCGTGCTCTCTCCCGCCGATGAGCTTTCCATGGCCGCCTGCATCCGCTTGGCTGCCGACACCGTCGGCCCCTTCTTCATCCGCGCCGGTCGTCCCAAGGCAAAGATCATTTATGATTCCGCCGACGGCTTCGCTGTAGGTGGATCCCGCGAACTGCTCGCCGGGGCTGACCTCACCCTGATGGCCCACGGCTTGATGGTGGCCGAGTGCATCCTTGCCGCGCAAACCCTGGATGCGGAAGGGGTCAGCGCGCGCGTGGTTGACATGTACTCCATCAAGCCACTTGACCGCGACGCCGTTGTTCGCGCTGCCCGGGAGACCGGCGCCATCGTGGTTGCTGAAGAACACCTGGCCGATGGCGGTTTGGGTGTCCGTGTTTCGCAGGTCGTTGCCCAGGAGTCGCCCTGCCCCATGGAGTTTGTTGGCCTTTCCGGCTATGCTGAGTCTGGAACTCCAGACGAATTGCTCGATAAGTATGGCATGCGCGCCTCGAATGTCCTGGCTGCCGCACGCAAGGTTCTGGCGCGCAAGTCCTAACGATTCCGGCCGTCCTGCGTACCTCAAACAGGGTTTGCGGCGCGGATGGAGTGATTGCAGTGTCGATGATTGAAGCAGTATCCAGCGGGACCTCGCGCAAACGGAAGTCCTCGAAACCTCGGGCCTCCGCCAAGCGGGCCAAGCTCCCGGCAAACTCCTCCGACGCCGCCGGACTCGTCCCGCAGCAAGCCATCCCGGGTGCTCCGGCTGATGATCTCGCCCATCAGGTGAGAGCCGTCATCCGCAGCTTTCACTCCAGTGTGGCCTCGCCCCTGGCCTCCATCGGTCTCCAGTTGGAGCTCTTGCGTACTGATCCTTCCGTCGGGCCCGATGCCAGTGCTGAACTCCGGCGCATTACCAGTGGCCTCGATGACATCATTGATGTTGTGCGTGCATCCAACCGGCAGTTACGTCGGCTGGAGCAGCAGATTCTCTCCCAGGAGGATGGGCCTCTCGCATCGACAGATTAGCCCCCTTCGTACTGCGATTCGCTTAGTACCCTTGGGTCTCTTCGCCGCTGCAACGTCTTGGAATTACTAGAGTTTCCTGATACGTTGGGGAGGGTTCTTCCCATGTGTAGCAAGGTGCTTGCCCTGCCCGGCAACACCAGTTGAGGATTGTCGTTTCCTCCGTGGTTGCGTCGCTGTCATCGGTTGTCGCCAGGGAGAGTATACGATTGGCGATCAGGTCATAGGCAGATGGACGCACCGCTTCGTTCCGCACAGCGCAAAGTCGTGGCGACGCCGCGGCTGGCTGCTCGTCCTATGAGCTCTCGCATCCTTATCGTCGACGACCACCGCATCTTCCGGGAAGGCATCCGGAATCTGTTGCAGCAAACCCGCGACTACGAAGTCGTGGGTGAGGCTGGTGATGTAGAGCACGCCGTCGCCCTCGCCTCGAAATTCAAACCGGACGTGGTGGTGCTTGACCTCATGCTGGACCGCAGCGACGGCCTCAGCGCCATCGCCCCCATCCGCGCCCATTCCCCGCATTCCAAGATCGTGGTCCTCTCCATGAATGATGACGAGGTCGTCATCAGCCACGCCCTGCAACTCGGGGCGCGCGGCTTTGTACTCAAGCGAGCCTCATCCGATGATCTGCGCCTGGCCCTGCGCGCTGTCGAAGCCGGTGGCATCTACCTCTCGCCAGAGGTGTCAGAGAACGTCCTCACTCGCGTCCAGAATGCGGGCGCCCGCAGAAAGCCAACCGCTCCCGGCCTCACCGGATTGTCCCCCCGCGAGTTTGAAGTGCTGGAGCTCGTGGCTGAGGGAAAAAGCAGCAAGGATGTCGCCCAGCTTCTGAATCTGCGCGTGGAGACGGTTCGCACTTACCGCAAGACCATCATGCGCAAGCTGGGTGTCAATCACGTGGCCGGCCTGGTGAACCTTGCCATGCAGGCTGGCTTACTTCGCCGTCAGCCAAAGTCCTGAGATTTCTCCGTAGAACCCGATCCCCTTCCGATTTCCCGTCTATCCCTCCGCGTGAGGCTATACAATGAAACCCGGGAGGCGAACCACCACGTATGAGTGCCGCCAATTTGGCCATCGCCGATGCACACCTGCATTTCTTCTCGTACAACTATTTCCGGATGCTCACCGCCCAGCGCGGCGTCAGCGCCAGTCCGGAGAACGTTGCCTCTACCCTGCGCATGCTGCAGTGGGAACTCCCGGATGAGTCACCCCGCGCTTTCGCCGCCCGGTGGGTAGCGGAACTCGATCGTCATCACGTGGCCCAGGCCGCCCTGCTGGCTTCCTTGCCAGGTGATGAACCTTCGGTGGCCGAGGCCATCGCTGCCTACCCTCATCGCTTCTTTGGCTATTTCTTTCTCAATCCGATGATGGACAACGCCACCGAGGTCCTGCGCAGGGCCTTTGATAGCGGCTTGCGCGGACTGTGCCTGCTGCCCGCCATGCACCGCTTTTCCCTGCGCGAGGCGCGCGTGGAGGCCGCGGTCCGCGTTGCGTCCGAAACCCCCGGAGCAGTTGTGTTTGTCCATTGTGGCCTGCTTGCCGTGGGCGTCCGTGGAAAACTGGGCCTGTCGTCGCGCTTCGACATGAGCTATTCCAACCCCATCGATTTGCATGCGTTGGCTCTGCTCTATCCTCAGGTGCCGTTCGTCATCCCGCACTTCGGCGCCGGCTTCCTCCGCGAAGCCTTGATGGTGGCCCACCTCTGCCCGAACGTTTACTTCGATACCTCCAGCCATAACGGCTGGACGCGCTTCCTGGAGGGGAACGTCTCGTTGGAGGATGTCTTTCGGAAGGCTCTGGACGTCGCCGGTCCCCAGCGCCTGCTGTTTGGATCGAACTCTGGCGGCTTCCCCGCGGGCTGGGATCGCACCGTGCTGGAAAGCCAACTGCAGGTGATGGACACGCTTGGACTCGCCGAGACAGACCGCGCCGATATTCTGGGCGGCAACCTGCGGCGCATCCTGGGCAAGGGCCAGGCCCTTGGCTCCGGCGCAACCCCCATCTAGGGTTCGCCCTTCGGATTGCTTACCTGCCGCACCCCGGTTCCTCCGCGCCAGCTAGTCCAGCCACGCCGCGTATTCTGGAATCTGGTCGCACTCGCTGGCGGGCAGCCGGCTCTCCAGGCAGGCCCTTCCCACCTCGTATCCGGCTTGGAGCGCATCCTTGTTCAAGGCGGCCATCGACGCTGGCACAGAACTCAGCACCGCCTGCTCCATGGCCTTGCGGCTCACCACTTCGGTTACCGCACCAAAGAAGCCCAGCATGACGATGTTTTGCACCACTCGCTTGCCCAGCTTTTCCGCAATGCGCGTGGCCGGAACACCGTACGTACGCACCCTTTCGGGCAGGTCCTGCTGGATGCGCACCAGGTCGCGTTCCACCAGCAGCAGTCCGCCCTGCTTGAGTTCCGGTACAAACTTCCCGAAGGCCTCCTGCGACATCGCCACCAGGATGTCTGCCTTGGTCACATAGGGGTACAGCACCGGGTGCCGCGCCACAATCAGCTGTGCGCTGCACGCGCCGCCGCGCGCTTCCGGTCCGAAATTCTGGGTCATCGTCGCGTGAACCCCATCGAAGATGGCCGCTGCCTTCCCCAAAATCTGGGCCGCCAGGATCACTCCCTGCCCACCGAATCCCGCCACCCGGATCTCGGTAAGCTCACGCTCTACTGCGTCCGGCGCCGCCGCCACTTCCCTGCGGGAGGCTAGTTCTGGCATGGCGCTCCCCCCACTTCGATATAGCGCTCCTGTAGCCGGTTGCGCAGTTGCGCGCGCATCGCTTCCAGGTAATCCGGTCGTTCGATCTCCAGGAAGTTACCCACCGTGATCTGCCCGCTTTTGGTCATCCCGATCTCGGCAAGGTTCGCGTTGTTGTTGCTCACGCTCACTTCCTTGTAGTGCTTCATCGTGTCCAGTCCATCGCCCATCTGGTTCCGCCGTTGGTATAGCGTCGGGCAGGGACTGATGACCTCAAGAAACGAAAAGCCCCGTCGGGTCAGCATCCGTTGCATGGCCTTCATCGTCTGGGCCACATGAAAGGTGGTCCACCGCGCCACGAACGTCGCACCCGCGGCAGCCACCAGGTGCGGGATGTTCATCGCCGGCTCAAACGCGCCATACGGGGACGTAGTGGTGATGGAATCTTCCGGCGTGGTGGCCGCCGCCTGCCCGCCCGTCATCGAGTAAGTGAGATTGTTCACGCAGATCACTTTCAGGTCAAGGTTCCGTCGTGCAGCATGAATCAGATGGTTTCCGCCAATCGAGGTCAGGTCCCCATCCCCCGAGTACACCACCACCGTCAGCTCTGGATTGGCTAGTTTCAGGCCTGTTGCGAAGGGAATCGCGCGCCCATGGGTGGTATGGAAGCTATCCAGCTTCACGTAACCCGCCACCCGTCCGGTACAGCCAATGCCGCTCACCACCACCACCTTGCGCAGGTCTAGCCCGGTCTTCAGCAACGCGCGGGCGAAGCAGTTCACGGTGGTGCCGATCCCGCATCCCGGGCACCAGATATGGGGCATCCGGTCAGTCCGCAGGAACTGCTCGACGGGGTTTTCACAAATCGGGTTCTCGCCGGGCGCCTGCTCGCATAGCGGCATTTCAGTGGGGGTCTCCGCGGTGCTCATCGTCCGGCTCCTTTGCGAATCGCATCCAGAATCTGTTGCGGATCGTGCACAGTGGCCCCCGCATGCGGCACCGGAATCACCTGGGTGGCCCCTCGCGCGCATCGTTCCACCTCCAGCGCCACCTGGCCCATGTTCAGCTCCGGGATCACCAGCGCGCGCACCCTTCCCGCCAATGCGTGGATGCGCTCTTCCGGAAACGGCCATACGGTCACCAGGCGCATTCCCCCCACCGCAATGCCCTCGGCGCGCGCCAGCTTTATCGCCCGCTGCGCCACACGCATGGTGATGCCATAGCTCACCACCACCACCTCCGCGCCGTCGACGTTGTCCTCTTCCACCTGCGTAATGCGGTCCATTCCGCGAGTGATCTTCTCGCGGAGCCGACGGATCAGCTTCGCCTGCGTCGCCGGGGTCATGGATGGGTAGCCGCGTTCGTCGTGGGTCAGCCCGGTCACGTGGAACTGGTATCCCTCTCCCGCATGCGCCATCGGCGGCACCAGGTCTTCGCTGTCCTCATAGGGCCGGAACTCGCCCGGAGCCTTGTCCGTCAGCTTGCGCGGCGTCACCGCGATGGTCTCAGCCGGGGGAATTTGCACGCGCTCCGTCATATGCCCCACCACCTCATCCATCATCAGGAAGACCGGAGTGCGAAACTCCTCGGCCAGGTTCATCGCCCGCACCATCAGCGTGAAGCACTCCTGCGGGGAACTGGGGCACAGTGCGATGCAGGGGTAGTCCCCATGCGACCCGAAGCGCGCCTGCATCATGTCCCCCTGGGCGGGCAGGGTGGGCAGTCCGGTGGATGGTCCTCCTCGCTGCACATCCACGAATACGCATGGCGTTTCGGTCATTGCCGCCAGTCCGATATGCTCCATCATCAGCGAGAAACCGGGTCCTGACGTGACCGTGAAGGCCTTCGCGCCCGCCCACACCGCGCCCTGGATGGCGATGGATGCCGCAAGCTCATCCTCCATCTGGATGAACACACCGCCAATGGTGGGGATTCGCTTGGAAAACCGTTCCACAATCTCTGTGGACGGCGTAATGGGGTATCCGGCTGAGAACCGCGCGCCGCCTGCCAGCGCGCCTTCGCAACAGGCCTGATCTCCGTTCAGGAAGTGCGTGCCGGTCAGCACACCAGTTGGGTCCGCGTGCATGCGGGGTCCTCCTCAAGCAGCCGCGCCGACGGTGGGGGCGGGCTCTGCCGCCGCTTTGGGAAAGCGGAATCCGTGAATGGCGAAGTCCGGGCAGTACATGCCGCACAAGTCGCACCCGGTACACTTGTCGGGGTCAATCAATTGGGGCGGGTGATAGCCCTTCGCGTTGTACACCGGCGACAGCGCCAGCACCTTGGGCGGGCAAAACTCCACGCAAAACGAGCAGCCTTTGCAGCGCTCAGTCTTTATCGCTACCGTTCCCTTCGCCATCGCCATACTCCTCTGCGATCAGGGCCAGCACCCCGGCTTCGTCGCGTCGCCATCCCTTATCCGCGGTGGGCGTGCCCAAGGAACTTGGCCGGGCGAATCGATTCCAGACATCGCGTTCTGGATATCGACCTACAAAGAGTATAGGACCGAAAGGTATGGAATTGCAAGCGGCGATTTCCCCCCTCCATCGCCGCGCCTGGAATCTCCTGCCTTGTCCCCGCACTCTAGCGCGAGGTTAACCCCGACCCTCCGGACGCCGCTTGCGCACTGGCCATATACAGCGCATTCAGCAGCAGCTTGAAGGTCCCGAAGGTCTGCGCGCGATGCTGCGGCCGGATGCCGAACAGGATCACCCGCCCGGCCCCCATCCTCACCTCGGTCACCGCGTCCCGGCCGCGAATCACGTTCTCGCCCTGCAGCCAGCCGCTCGCCAGAAGATCCTCACGCGCATATTTCACCAGGCTGCGCACCTCCACCCCCGACGCGTTCCGCCGCTGTCCCGCGGTCGGTGCGAAGGCGTAACCCCCGTTGACGAAGGCCATTGTGGTGGATGGCAACCCGGCCGTCCATGGGTCATTCGCCTGCACCTCCACCCGCACGATGGTGCCCGGAGCGCGGAAGCTTCCGCCACGCACCGTGTTTTCCACGGGCAACGGGAACATCGAAATCGGCAGTTCCGTCGCCGCGCCAAAGGTGATCAGCGTTCCCCCCTGCTGCACGAACTCCCGCAGCGCCACCACACCCTCCATCCCAATGCCACCCGTGAATTCCGGACGCATCATGCTCTTGGACGCACTCTCGGCCTGGTCAATAAAGTTGCTGCTGATGGTGGGAACTCCCGGCTGATAGCCATGCAGGATGGCCGTCGTCGATTGGGACGCAATCACAATCGCATCGAACTGGCTTCGTAGATTCCCTTGTTTCACCCGTTCGTTGCGCAACTCGGTGTAGGGCACCCGGTAGTAGTCCAAGGTCCATGCGGTCCAGCCGCCATCCATGTCACTGCGGTAGGGAACGTACATGCCCACACGCGGCGTGCGCAGTTCCCACGCGGGAGGCTCAGCGGCGTCTGCCCCATGGAATTCCCCTTGGCGCGTCAACCGCACCCTGCCTTGGGATTGCAACGCATCCGCGATCGCCCAGAAAGAGGCGTTCTGCTTTCGGTCCAGCACCGCAGCCGGTCGCGGCAACTCCGTCAGAGTGGTGAAGCTCCCTTGAATCTGGTCGTTCACCCGCACGGTATCCACCCCCATCTGCATCGCCAGCGTATAGCCTGAGGAATCGTAGGGCGCCAGCACGGGACCGCCGTTCGGACGCACCTCCGGGTACTTGTGCGCTTCCAGCAAATCCATCAGGTAGGCCCGGAAGGGCTGCCCGGCGGGAATCACATAGCTGCCCGCGGGATACTCGCGTCCGTCGGCCGTAAACGCCGCCTCGGCTCGCTGCACCTGCACGCCGTTGGCCTGTAGGCGACGCAGCATCTCCTGGGCATTGGAGGGGTCCCACTGCTTCGCTGGTATCACATAGGCGTAGGGTGATCCGCGCTTGCCCGCCTCAATCTGGTCTTGCGCCACCCGCCACGCCTTGAATGCCCAATGCTCCGGTCGGCTCGCCGCCAGACTCAGCACGGCCATGCTCGCCGTCAGGTTATAGCCCACTGCGTCGCCAAGGCTCCAGCGCCCGCCTTTCCAGGGCTGCGGGTAGAAAATGCTGGGCTTGTCGGTGGGCATGCCATTGGCAAAGGTCCGCGGGAATCGCGCTGGGTCGTATACATACGGCGTCGCGTAGTAGTACCCCGCCGTTTCCGTCAGAATGCCGTGCATGTTGTGGAAAGGCGGCGTCGTCCGCATCCCGCCATTCCACCACCCATCGAAGCTGATGTAGGAAATGGCGCCCGGCTTGCCCTCCAGCGCCAGCCGCTCCCGTATCGATTGCCCAATCAGGCTGATGCCCTCCACCACTGCCGCCGGAATCGCCGGGTTCAGCGGTTCTGAGTACGGCGGCACAAACATCCGCGCCGGAAACGGAGCCACCTGATGCTGGTTGTACACAATATGCGGGAACCACTCCTGGTACAGCACCTTGGATACATTCCGTGTTTCCGGCAGGTTCAGCATGAACCAGTCCCGGTTGTTGTCATGCCCTGAGTACTTCTGATACAGGCCCGGGTACGGCGCAATCTCATATTCGGTACCCACGTTCTGACGATACCAGTCGGTAATCATTTGCAGCCCGTCCGGGTTCGTTACGGGCACCATCAGCAGGATCACCTTGTCCAGAATCTGCCGCACCTCGGCGCTCTCTTCGGTCAGTAGCTTGTGCGCCAGTAAGGGGGCATGTTGCGACGGCGTGAGTTCATTTGAGTGCATTGAGCAGTCAATCCACACAATCGCCTTGGCCTGCGCCGCCAGCGCCTTGGCCTCTCCCTCCGGTATCTGCGCCAGCGCCAACTTGCGCTGTATCTGGCGGTACTCCTCCAGCCGCCCCAGGTTTTCGGGCGACGAAATGTAGGCCATCAACGTCGGCCTGCCCTCTGAGGTCTGTCCGATGTCCACCACCTGCACGCGGTCACTCTGCCTGGCCAGCAATTCGAAATAACTGCGGATCTGCTCATAGTTGGCCAGCTTGTAGTCATCGCCTGGAGTAAAACCGAAATGGCTGCGCGGCTCTGTGATCTGCCCCAGCGCCACAGAGACAAAAAGGACACAAAGCGCCAGGCAGCGCGGCAAGGTTCGGGATCGCATATAGGACAATGGTAATATGCCTTCCGCCACCGCAAATAGCTTTCACATTGGCCTGGTGCAGATGACCTGCTCGGAAGATCCGGCCGCCAACCTGGAAAAGGCCGTCAGCCAGATTCGCCTCGCCGCTTCCATGGGCGCTCAGGTGATCTGCCTGCAGGAGCTGTTTCGCTCGCAGTACTTCTGCCGCAGCGAAGATGCCGCACTCTTTGACCTTGCCGAACCCATCCCCGGCGAAAGCACCCAGGCGATCTCCCAGGTTGCTCGGGAATGCGGCGTGGCGGTGGTTGCGTCGCTATTTGAGCGTCGCGCCCCCGGCCTCTATCACAACACTGCCGCCGTCCTGGACGCCGATGGCAGCCTCCTCGGCATCTACCGTAAGATGCACATCCCGGATGATCCGCTCTACTACGAGAAGTTCTACTTCACCCCCGGTGACCTCGGCTTCCGCCATTTCGATACCCGCTTCGGCCGCATCGCCGTCCTTGTGTGCTGGGACCAGTGGTATCCCGAAGCCGCTCGCCTGGCTTCAATGAGCGGCGCCAGCGTCCTGTTTTACCCCACCGCCATCGGCTGGCACCCGCACGAGAAGGCCGAGTTTGGCGACGACCAGCGCAACGCCTGGATCACCATCCAACGCGGCCATGCCATCGCCAACGGCATCTACGTCGCCTCCGTCAATCGCACCGGCTTTGAGGGCTGTCCCGACAACGGCCTGGAATTCTGGGGCAGCAGCTTCGTTAGTGATCCCTTCGGCCGCGTGCTCACTCAGGCCTCCGTGGATGCCCAAGAAATCCTCGTCGCCGAAGTCAATCCCCGGCATCAGGAAGAGGTCCGCCGCAATTGGCCCTTCTTCCGCGACCGTCGCATTGACGCCTTCGCGCCTATTCTGAATCGGTGGAACCAGTAGATGCCTCCAATTACCCCGCTGAATCTGCGGCCATCCCTGCCGCTCCGCCTCCCTGCTGAATGGGAGCCTCACCAGGCCACCTGGCTTTCCTGGCCTCACGAACGCAGCGACTGGCCCGGCAAGTTCGCCCCCATCCCCTGGATTTACGCCGACATCGTCCGCCATCTATCCGCCGTCGAAACCGTGCGTATCCTCGTCCGGGATGAAAAGCTTCAGCGCGAGGCCGAACGCTGTTGCGCGCGCAGCCACGCCGTCATGGCCAACGTGGAGTTCTTCCTCGCCCCCACCAACCGTTCCTGGACACGCGACTTCTGTCCGCTCTTCGTCACCAATCCGGATGGCCAGGTTTCGGTCACCGATTGGCATTTCAACGGCTGGGCGAAGTATCCCAATAGCCAGTTGGATGATGCTGTGCCCTCCTTCATCGCCAGCGCCTTGCGCTTGAAGCGCCACCAGCCCCGCCACAAGCGCAATCGTGTGGTGTTGGAAGGCGGAAGTATCGACGTGAACGGCGCCGGCATCCTACTCACCACCGAAGAGTGTCTCTTAAGCGAAGTGCAGCAGCGCAATCCCGGCATGTCGCGCGAAGATTACCATGCCATCTTCCACCAGTGGCTGGGCATTCACCAGGTCATCTGGCTACGCAACGGCATTGTCGGCGACGACACCCACGGCCATGTCGACGACCTCGCCCGCTTCGTCAACCAAGACACCGTGGTCATTGCCAGCGAAACGGATCGCACTGACCCCAACCACGCAGCCTTGGCGGACAATCTGCAACTGCTGAAGGCGGCCACCAACCAGCAGGGACAACCCCTCAACGTCGTCAAGCTCCCCATGCCTGCGCCGGTGCTGTTCGACGGACAGCGTCTGCCCGCCAGCTACGCCAATTTCTACATCGCCAACGGCATTGTCCTTGTGCCCGTCTTCAACGATCCCAACGACCGCCAGGCGCTCAACACGCTCGCCAAGGCGATGCCGCATCACCGCGTCATCCCCATTTACTGCCGCGACCTTGTCCTGGGTCTGGGTACCCTGCACTGCACGACGATGCAACAGCCAGCCAACATCCCTGCATAGCAGCTAAACCCGCCGCGAGCCCGCCCCACGTCATCATTCCCCATCAGCAGAGAGACAATTTCGGCAGAAACGCAACCGGGGCGTTAGACCAGCACAAGCGGTCCAACGCCCCAGTTGCGTGTGAGGATTGCTATGGTTTAGTACGTCAACCGCAGCCCCAACTGAATGCTGCGTGGCGCCTGTGCGCTATTCACCACGCCGAAGCCCGGCGCCCCGAACACGCGCCCAGGGACCCCGAAGTTTGCATGATTGGGAAGGTTCAGGAACTCCGCGCGGAACTGCAATGCGCGCCCTTCTCCCGGCAGGTTGAAGTTGCGGATTGCACTCATGTCCAGCCGGAAGATGGAGTCGCCT
>JALOKO010000424.1 GCA_025456495.1 Bryobacterales bacterium
GAAGCCCCGGTGAACGGCGGCCGTAACTATAACGGTCCTAAGGTAGCGAAATTCCTTGTCGGGTAAGTTCCGACCTGCACGAATGGCGTAACGATCTGAGAACTGTCTTAACATGCCGCCCGGCGAACTTGTGGTCCCGGTGAAGACGCCGGGTGCCCGCCACTAGACGGAAAGACCCCGTGCACCTTTACTACACCCTGTCAATGATTCGCGGTGCAGTCCGCGCAGGATAGGTGGGAGGCTTAGAGTCCGGACTCTTGGGTTCGGAGGAGCCACCGGTGAGATACCACCCTGATTGCATTGCGAATCTAACCTACTTCCCTGAATCGGGAAGAGGGACATTGGCTGGCGGGTAGTTTGACTGGGGCGGTCGCCTCCCAAACAGTAACGGAGGCGCGCGATGCTTGGTTCAGGCGGTTTGGAAATCCGCCTTCGAGTGTAAAGGCAGATACCAGGTTGACTGCGAGACCTACAAGTCAAGCAGGTACGAAAGTAGGCCTTAGTGATCCGGTGGTCCCGCATGGAAGGGCCATCGCTCAACGGATAAAAGGTACGCCGGGGATAACAGGCTGATCGGAGTCAAGAGTTCATATCGACGCTCCGGTTTGGCACCTCGATGTCGGCTCATCGCATCCTGGGGGTGTAGAAGCTCCCAAGGGTTAGGCTGTTCGCCTATTAAAGCGGTACGTGAGCTGGGTTCAGAACGTCGCGAGACAGTTCGGTCCCTATCTGTGGTGGGCGTAGGAGATTTGAGGGGGCTTGCCTTTAGTACGAGAGGACCGAGGTGAACGAACCTCTTGTGATCCAGTTGTACCGCCAGGTGCATGGCTGGGTAGCGAAGTTCGGTCTGGATAAGCGCTGAATGCATATAAGCGCGAAACCTTCCCCAAGATAAGATCTCCCTGAAGGGCCGTGGAAGACGACCACGTTGATAGGACGGATGTGGAAGCACAGTAATGTGTGAAGCTTACCGTTACTAATCGCCCGTTCGGCTTGACCATAAAATTTTCCAGGGCTGTCCACAGCGTGCCAACACACACGCTACAGACATTCCCCCCTGGAACATCACTTCCCGATTCCAATGATCCCCAGGTCCCACTGAAGACCAGGATCTGTGGACGACAGTGATCCGTCTCAGAACAAACCTTCCAGTTTGGCCCGTCATCCTTCAGCAAAGACCCTTCACCCGCAGGTGTTGCCGCCATTCATGGCCGCCCACCTGACCAGCCGAAACCACTTTGGGTGACCATAGCGAGGGGGACCCACCCGTTCCCATCCCGAACACGGTAGTTAAGCCCCTCAGCCCCGATGGTACTGCATGCGTAAGTGTGTGGGAGAGTAGGACGTCGCCCAATCATCTACCCCAATCCTTCCGGCCCCCCCGCCGGAAGACCCCAAGCCCGCCAAGCACCCCCTTGGCGGGCTTCCGCCGCCGCCCTTCGCATCCCAATTCCTCCGAACTCAGTATCGGGCTCAAGGGCGGCCTCCCACACCGTGCCCTCCCGAACCGTGCCCTATCGGGAACCCGCTTGTAGGTATGCCAGCGCGGCAGAGAAAACGGGAGCGGAAAGCCACAGAGAATCCACCCGGTCCAGAACGCCTCCATGTCCTGGCAGCAGGGCGCCCCAATCCTTGATGCCCCTTCTTCGCTTTATCGCGGACAACAGCAGCCCGCCCACGATTCCAGCCATCGCAATCAGCGTCGCCAGAAGCATTCCGTGGAATCGGCCAATGCCGAATTCAGGAGCAATTGCCGCGCCCAGCAGCAAGCTGGAAGTCACTCCACCCAGGAGCCCTTCCACCGTTTTGCCTGGAGAAACCGTCGGAGCTACCCTATGTCTGCCGATAGCCTTACCCCACAGATACTGCAGGACGTCACTGGCCTGTGTAATCGTCACCAGGAAGTAGATGAGTCCAATGGGTTCTCCGGCATTCGTGCTGGGGCACAGCCAAAGCGGAGCCAGCGTAAACGACATCCCGTAGATACACACCGCTGCCGCTACGGTGAGACTATCGAGTCGATGCCCGCGCTGTCCTTTGGGCACACCTTCAGCACACAGCAGGCCCATCAGGCTCATCAGGGCCGGCAACGCGACGAGGATCGCGATTCGCTCGCCACTCAGGATCAGTGCGTACTGCAACGGAACGAACAAGTAAACTGCGACGGCTGACTGCCCACGCAGCGCGGGTGCGTCGGGAGTTGTGCGCACAAACTCGCGGAAGGCCTGGATTGACACAGCGGCAAAGAGCACTGTCAATCCCACGGTGCCGGCAAGCAAGGCAATGGTGCCCACGCCGACGATCCACCACCAGGAACGCACGCGGGCGTTCCAGTTGGAGACGAATCCGGATGTTCCCACCGATGGGTGGCGACGGGATAGGCAACGACCGATCCCGCTGGCAAGCACCAGGCATCCTACGATGGGCAACATCCACATCAGCACTGGCACTTGGGTATGCATTCCCGCGCCACCTCCTCCAATGCCAATGAAGCCGCGGCCAGCACTCCTGCCTTCGGGGTACCGGTGGACAGGTGCAGTGGGGCGCCGAATGTGACCGTGCAGGGAACGGGCGCCGGCAGCCATGACCCTCGCGGAAGAGCGCGATGCGCGTTCTGGATCCAAACGGGGACGGCCTGCGCAGCGGGCGTTGCCTGGAGCAAGCGGTGGATTCCGCTGCGAAACGGCAACAAGCGCGTTCCGTCACCGCGAGTGCCCTCAGGAAACAAAATCAACGACTGGCCGGCCAGCAGCGCCCGTTGCATGGCGTCCAAAGGGTTCGCATTGCGGTTCACCTCCAATCGCGACACCGCAATGCATCGAAACACCTCCTGCGCCAGGAAGCGCCGAACCGGATCGCGATTCCAGTAATCCGACGCAGCTACAGGCCGCACCGATCCGCGCACATCCGGTGGTAAGGCAGCCAGCAACAGAAGGACGTCCGCGTGGCTGGTATGGTTGGCGTAGTAGATCGTAGGGGCGCCGAGCGCGCGCAACCCCTCCGCGCCGCGGACCTTCAGCGATGTGAACCAACGCGCAAACGCACACAGCCCAGTTGCCACCGCGCGCCCAGATAACGCGGCGCGCGGTGGCGACAAGGGCAGGCAGGGGGTGCAGCCGTCCGCCTGTGATGGATGCCATGCAGGAGACAGTGAGCTGTCGTGGTTCATCATGCGGACCTTTCGAACTGCCATCGCCAAAGCGCCAGGCGGTCAGCCTGCGAAAGGACGATTCGGCGCGGCCCTTGCCGCAACCTTAGAATCGCTGCGTCCGGATGGGCGATTGCATTGGAGGCAAGCAACCACGCCGCCATCGCCAGCGCACTTCGCGAGTAGCCCAGGGCGCAACAAACCAGCGTTGGCCGGGCATCCCTACTGCCATCAATGGCATCCACGGCGTGCTGCAATTGGGCAGGCGTGGGAATGGTGAGATCCAGTACCGGAATGTGTCTGCAAAAGGCCAGGCCGGGCGGACAGCCACGTTCAGCCGCCATGCTGACAACAGATCGAATGCCCAGGCGCTGGCAGCCATGGCCAGAAAGGGACTTCCCCAGCCAGATGCCGGGACAGACCTCAACGGCAGGCGGCTCAGCATGGGTCCATAGCCACGCGTTGGCATAGGTGGCAAGCATCCACGGGGCCAGCGCCAGCCGGCGCGGGAGAAAGGCCCAACCGGGGCGTCGCACAATCAGGGCGCCGTTCCCGGCAAGGTAGGATGCGCTTACCATGGCGCAAGCTAGCGCGGGCCAGAGAGCCACTACCAGCCAGCCGTTCCCAAGCCAGCCCACCACCAACAGCAATCCACCGATGGCCGCATAGGCGATTCCGATTCCCAGGCGTCTGGGGCAGGCCGCGCACAAGCGGTCCGCGGCGCGCTTCATGCGGACGCTCTCTCCGCCAAGGATACGGTGAACATTCCCCAGCGGTCAGTAAGCTGATCGAGCTTCCGAAAGCCGGCGCCGGCCACCAAATGGTCCAGTTCCGCTTGTGTGCGACGCCGCATCACCCACGCTTGGCCGCGATGATTTGGCAGCGTGCGCGCAATGAACTCCAACTGAGGATGCCAGGGTTGCCCTGTGTAGATCAAAAGGCCGCCCGGCTGCAGGCTGCTGGCAATGCCAGAGAGGGCGTTGCATACGGGTTCGTTCTGCGGGAAGAGTTCGAACAGGCCGGAGACAATCGCTATGCTATTGTCGGCCTGTATCCCTTCGTAGGACTCCCGTTGAAATGCGTCGTGTTGCTGAAATCGAGCGATGGCATCCAGGCCCCGCCGTCGAATTTCCTGGTTGCCCGTTCGTATGTTCCAGGGGCAGAAGTCCCGCAACTGAACGTTGTCCACCTCGCCCTTGCGGCTTTGGATGAGATCCAGCACGTAGCGTCCATGCCCGGCGGCAATGTCCAGGATGCGTATCGGGCGGCCTTGCCTCCGCGTGGTCTCCATCGCATCGGACAACAAGCGCTGCAGATGCGCCCGGCGGATGCGAATGCCACGCCAACCGGGAGCATCCAGGTACAGGCGGTCAATCAGCCGGCCGATACCCCAGGCGCCCTGCGGTCGATTGCGATAGATGTAGTCCAGTGAGGCGCCGGAATCAAAGCCCGTTTGGAATCCCAGGTGTACGCCGCTTGAGAAGCACGCCGCCACGCGGAGCGCGCTACGTTGCATGGCGAAGCGCCAGAACGAAGGCTTCCAAGGGGGAAGCGCTGCGCTAAGGGCTTGAAACTCATCCCAGGTGAAACCGGCACGCGGTCCAGGGATGCAGGCATTTGACGGTGTGGAATCAAACTGCTGCAAGAGGAAGCGCCGCGCCTCCGCGATGGGGAGATGGCGTTGCGTTTCCCCGAAAGTGTCGTGAAAAAATCCGTCAAAGGTATGCAGTTCCTTGATGGGGGAACCAAGACGAGCGAAGAAGGAATGCTGGGGCTTGTGGTTCACCACGTAGTCCGCGCCGGAGAGCAACAACTGCGTGGGGATGGTGATGGCGGCGGCATCCTGAACCAGGCGGTTGGATGTGTCGTGCAAGTCAATCAGCAAGGGCGAGGCGATGTCACGGGTAACCTGAGGGTCTTCGTGATAGCTTTTGGCCCGCTGCCTGTCGTGGGTAAGCAGGCCAGCCTTCACATAGGACTTCACCGTAAAGTCACCGAACGCGCGCTGCGCCAACCGTAGGAACGGGAGGGCCAAGGGCACGTACAACTTGATGGAAAAGGCAGGCGCCGCCAGCACCAGCGCGCGAAGTGGAGGCGCGTAATCATGCACCCAGCAACCGGCAACCACGGCTCCAACGCTCTGCGCGACCACGGCCAACTGGCGTGGGCCAAGACCATGGTTCATCTGGATGTGGCGAACGAAAAGATCCAGATCCTT
>JALOKO010000425.1 GCA_025456495.1 Bryobacterales bacterium
AGCGATACGGTTTGGCTGCGGCGGGCACCTTCTCAGTCACCGGCGCCTTTGATCGACCGCGAGCATGCAGGATGACCGCGCCAGGATCCAGAAGAAAGGAACTGATGTCGAGTGCGGAATCAATCACGCCGCCAGGGTTGTCGCGCAGGTCCAGGATGAGTCCCTGCAGTTGATCCCCACCGAGTTTTTCGACGGCATCCCGGAACTGTTTGGAGGTTTCGCCCTCAAAGGCCTTGATGTGGACGTAGGCGAACCTCTCCTCCAACAGGAACGCCTTATCGACGCTGCGGGAGTCCATTTCCTGGGGCGCCAGAGTGAACTGGAGGGGGCGAACACTGCCCGGACGGCGAACCACCACGGCAACCTGCCCCTGGCGGGACTGATTCAGCAGTTCGACAATCTGCTCGTCGCTGAGCGCGGAGATCATGTAATTGTTCACTGCCAGGAACTCATCGCCCGGCTCAATGCCCGCGCGCGCCATGGGCGTCTCCGGCAGTACCTGCAGCACGATGATGCGCCCGGGAAGGATGGAGACAATGCTGCCGAATCCCTTTTCGCGGGAGTTCTGCATTTCCTGCAGTTGGACCATGCGATCAGCGGTGAGGAAGACAGAAAAGGGGTCCAGCGCGCGCACGGCGCCAGAGAGGGCGCCATCGTAGATGGCCTGGCTGGGATCCACGGGACTGGCGGCGTTGTCTTCCACGGCCGCGTAAACCTTGGTGAACGTGCGCAGGACGTCCTCAAAGGAGGTCTGCGCCGGGGCCAGGACGGGGGCCACGAGAAGAAAGCATGCTATCAGCTGGGGGCGCATGATTACCGGCTGAACCGGAGCTTCCTCCGACGGTCGTGGCGTTGCAGGGCCAGGGTGATGAGACAGGTGAGCAGTTCCCGGTAGGGTAGACCGGTGGCCTCCCACATCTTGCTGTACATGCTGATGGGGGTGAAGCCGGGAATGGTATTCACTTCATTCAGGAAAATGGCGCCGGTGGCCGATTCGCGGAAGAAGTCAACGCGGGCCATCCCCTCAATCTGCAGAGCGCGGGCGGCTTGCAGCGCCAGGGCGCGCACGAGGGTCTGGTCATCGGCTGAGATGCGGGCCGGGATTAGGGTTTGCGCCTTGCCATCGTGATACTTGTCTTCGTAATCGTAGAATTCCTTGCCTGGGACGATTTCGCCAACCACTGAGGCCTGCAGGTCCTCGTTACCCAGAATGGCGCACTCCAGTTCCTGCCCCACGATGGCGCGCTCCACCAGAATGGAGGTGTCAAAGCAAGCAGCGGTCGCGAAGGCGGAGCGAAACTCCATTGCATCGTGGGCCTTGGAGATGCCCACCGACGAGCCCAGATTCGCGGGCTTCACAAAACAAGGGAAGCCGAACGAGGACTGGATCGTGGCAATGAGGGCATCGACAGGAGCGTCCGCCCGGGTGGCCAGGAAGTCCACAACTGGAACCCCCACCGCGGCGCACGTGCGTTTGGTGGCAATTTTATCCATGCACAGAGCACTGGATAGTACGCCAGGTCCGACGTACGGGAGGTCCGCCAATTCCAGAAGACCCTGGATGGCGCCATCCTCCCCGAATGTGCCGTGCAGGACCGGGAACACAACATCGACGCCCGGGTTACCGCGCGGCTGGGGGACGATGGGAAAATCCAACCAGGCGCCGTCCGGCCCAATCCGGCAGGGGATGGCAGTGAACCGGTCAGGGTCGAGGGCCGCCATCACGCCCTGCGCGGAGACCAGGGAGACTTCGTGCTCTCCACTGCGTCCCCCGGAAAGGACGGCAACTCGAAGCAGATCAGAGGCGGGTGTCATGGTGGAAACGCAGATAGGGCTCTATTCAGTGTGTCGCGAATCCGGCGGATTTGTCACGGGTTGGGAGCTGTGGGGGTCAGGCTGCCCCTTCAACTTCAGCCAAACGGAGTGCAGCTCCTCCAGCTCCAACTGTTCCGCGCGCAAGCCAGCCTGAGGCAGCGCGTCCACCAGATGGGGCGGGAAATACGCTCGCAGGTTGTTGCGGAGGGTCTTGCGCTTCTGGGAGAAGCACCACCCCAGGAACGCGATGAAGGCCTCGTCCACAGCCTGGTTGCGTGGCGTGATGCGTACCACTGCGCTTTGGACCTTGGGCGGGACATGAAAGGCGCCTGGAGGGACCCGAAACAGCAGTTCCGGTAGGGCGTGCGCCTGGGTGAGCACTGAAAGGAAGCCGTAGTCGCGCGTACCGGGCTTGGCCACCAACCGTTCGGCCACCTCCAACTGCATCAGAAGGACGGCCGTGCGCAAGAACGTACCCATAGAATAAAGCCGCCGCAGAATGGGGGAGGTGATGTAGTAGGGCAGATTGCCGGCGACGGTGACTGGTCCCCACCGGGTAAGGTCCGCTTTCAGCACGTCGATACAATGGACATGCAGCGCGGCGGAATCCACTGGCCATTGCGCCTCCAGGTGGGCGACCATGGCGGGGTCCAGTTCAACAGCTTCCACCCGGAAGCCCGCGGCCAGCAGGGGACCGGTGAGGGCGCCTTTGCCGGGACCGATTTCCAGGATGGTGTCGCCCGGCTGAGCGCGCAACGAGTCAACGATGCGCGCGAGCACCGGCGAGGAGCGGAGAAAATGCTGGCCTAGTTTCTGGCGGCTCAAGAGCTTGTGGGCAAGGTGCGCTAACCCAGCACCAACACGTTGTTATTGTGACCCAGGGAAATGGTCACCAGCGCGCTGACGGGTTTTCCGAAATTCGTCGCAGGTGTGAACACCGTAAACAGCAGAATCTGCTCTACGTTACGGCGCACTGAGTCGTTCTGCATCGCGCTGGCGCCATCGCGGATCTGGTAGGCCACCACACGCCCCTCGCTGTTCACCTGCACCAGCACCGTGACGGGGGTGGAAACCGTGGTGTAGGAGGCCATGGTTTTCAAGGAAGCCGTGGTGGAGAGCCGCGTCGGGACATCGAACGACGCCGCATGCACGGGCCGCACCGGATACGCCGACGTCAGCATCAGAAACAGCGCCAAAGCGGTAACGACACCGCCCAGCGCGGGCACGGCGAGAGGCCGCATCAGATTATCAAGATGAAGGCTGACGCGTTGACGCAGATAGCGAACAGTGCTGGGTAAGTCGCGATACCGCAGGGTGCGCGCCCGCTCTTTGGAGGCGAGAATCCGCAACTCCAAACCTAGCTTCTCCGACGGGCGCAGTCGGGGAAGGTTGCGCAACTGCTGATCGACGTTTCGCATTGCCACTACGCTTCTTAATGCGGATGTACCGTGCGAGAGAAGCTCACCGGCTATTCCGCGGTTTGGGGTGAGAGCTCGACAGAGGTTGGTTCCGCGGATAACCGCAGGTACTCCAACCGCAGCGCCTCTCGTCCGCGCAGAATCCTCGACTTCACGGTACCCAGGGCGACCTGGAGAATATCCGCGATTTCTTCGTAGCTGAGTTCTTCGATTTCGCGCAGCACCAGCGCCGCGCGATAGATCGGGTTGATGCCAGCAAGGGCCTGTTCCAGCAACAGGTGCTGTTCAAGACCAAGAACCTCGTCATAGGGGGAGCGATCATCGGTGGCGAGGGTGTCCTCCAAGGTCCACCCAGTTCCGGCTGTACGCTCAAGATCCACTTCCTGACGGAGATGGCGCTGGAAGTACCGCCTGCGGTTACAGGCCTCATTCACAGCAATCCGGTAGATCCAGGTCTTCAGGCTGCTTTCTCCGCGGAAGGAGCCAACCCGGCGAAAGACCTTAAAGAAGACTTCCTGCACCACGTCGTTGGCGTCGTTGGGGTCGTTCAGCATGCGATACACGACGTTGTATACCGGCTGCTGGAAGCGGGAAATCAGTTCCTCGTAGGCAGCCTCGTTGCACGCGCGCAATCCGGCAAGCAGCAGGTCGTCGCGATAGGCGCCGGAGACATCCGGTGTCCCGCCCTCGCCGCCTGCGGCGCCGGAAAGCCCGAGTTGGATCAACGGTTCGGCCATGGAAACAGATTCGCTTTCTTGACCACGACGTTAACAGGGTTTCGTGTTGCGTTCAATCCCTTGGACGCCATGAGGGGTTCTGGTGTTCCCGG